>NZ_NOLK01000178.1:0-14935 GCF_002245985.1 Nostoc sp. 'Peltigera membranacea cyanobiont' 232 | reverse complement strand
GAATAAAGAACTAATGCCCAATTCCCAATCTTAAACTTAACAAAATCTTAATTTCTGCTTGATCCTGGATTGCTAGGTTCCTTGTATTTACATCTGGGTAGAGGTGAATATGGAACTTATAGATGGCACGCGCCTCCTAGCAAATCGGTGCAGACGGCGGAGTTTTTTGTTGGGCGCAGGATTCTTAACAGGGTTAACAATTACTAGCCAATGGCATCCCGTATTAGCTAACTCAAGGTTTTCCGGCTATCCGTTCAGTCTTGGTGTTGCCTCTGGCGATCCTTTGCCGGATGGTGTTGTCATCTGGACACGACTGGCTCCAAATCCGCTCTCTGGAGATGAAATGCCATTGGTAAATGTGCCAGTGCGGTGGCAAGTTGCCCTTGATGAAAACATGAGACAGGTTGTGCGTCGAGGAACAGTGCTAGCAACACCAGAGTTAGCGCACTCAGTCCACGTTGATGTGCGGGGGCTAGATCCTGACCGTTGGTACTGGTATCAATTTCAAACTGGTAGAGAAGCTAGCCCCATTGGGCGGACTCGCACAGCACCAGCATTTTATAGCTATACCCAACAACTAAACTTTGCTTTTGTCTCCTGTCAAGACTGGCAAAATGGCTACTATACGGCTTATCGGCATTTGGCTGAAGAAAACCTCGACCTTGTGGTTCATCTAGGCGATTACATTTACGAATACGGGCCACAATCTGGTGGGCCACGCCAGCATAACAGTCCAGAAATCATCACTCTTGCAGATTACCGCGATCGCTACGCCCTGTACAGAACAGACGAGAGTCTCCAAGCTGCTCATGCTGCTTTTCCCTGGATTGTCACTTGGGACGATCATGAAGTTGACAATAACTATGCCAATTTAATCCCCGAAGATAACCAAACCGAAGAGGCTTTTAGGAAACGCCGAGCTAATGCGTACCAAGCTTACTACGAACACATGCCTCTACGTGAATCTTCGCTGCCGAAAGGCCCAGATGCACTACTTTATCGGCGGTTGACTTTCGGTAATTTAGCTGAGTTCAACGTCCTAGATACCAGACAATACCGCACTAACCAACCTTGTGATGATGGACTAAAGCCTCGCTGCACCGGAGCTTTTGATCCAAATGCTACCATGACCGGCTCAGAACAAGAGCAGTGGCTACGAAAAGGTTTAGATCGGTCGCGATCGCGCTGGAATGTGATTGCTCAACAGGTAATGTTCGGCCAGTACAATTTTAATAGTACTCCAGGCTCCGCCGGGGTATTCAATATGGATCAGTGGGATGGCTACGTGGCTGCACGGAATCGGCTTTTGAGTTTTCTCAACCAACGTAAACCTTCTAATCCAGTAGTGATTAGCGGAGACATTCACTCTAGTTGGGTACACGATTTGAAGCTTGATTTTAATAACCCCAACTCAACAACGGTAGGCACTGAGTTCGTCGGAACCTCAATTACTTCTGACTTTCCCACATCATTTATTGCTCCAGTTCAAGCTGCTCTACCCAACAATCCCCATACTAAGTTTTTTGACGGTGCTTACCGAGGATACGTCTGTTGCAAACTTACCCCAGAATGCTGGCAAAGTGACTACCGGGTTGTCTCAAGCATCGTTGATTTGAATGCCTCTGTCAAAACCCTAGCTTCCTTTGTAGTCCAAAACGGACAACCAGGAGCGCATTTAAGTTAACGTCAATTCTATCAACCTCTCCCTGACTTCAACTAGATTTCAAGTCTCTCCCTCTCCGAGTTAGAGAGGGACGGTTTTACGTACTAAAACCAGGGAGAGGTTTTTATTGGTATAAAATATTACTTTTCAATATTCAACCTGGAAGCGATCGCTTGTTCAAGGTTACAGCCAATCAATTATTCTAAAGAGTTGTTTGGGAATTTCTTTGCAATACTTAACTAACTTCTAATTAAAAAAAGTGAACATAGATTAACAATGATAACTAACATCATATTTTATTAAGTTAATCAGACTAGATTGAGAGTATGCTTAATAATTGGAGTCTAGTTAAGAAGTTAAGTAACTAGGTGCAAATAAACTTAAACTTTTGTTGAGATTTTTTACTTTGCTATTTGTTTGAGTATTAAATACTAAGAAACAAAGTTTATTTGTGTGAACTTCCTAACCAGTAGTCTGTGAAGTTTAAATTGATGAGTAAGAAAGTTCGTAGTCAGGACTTCAGTCCTTATTTTCTAAGCACTAAAGTGCTTACTGCAAACTTTTCATTACTAGCTTGACAGAGTACTAGGTTATCGAGTAAGGCAGTGAAAATCCGACCTAAGCCAAATACTAACAGCGAAAACAAAAGTAAACTTAAAAACAATTACGTAAGATGATAAACAAAATTTTGCTGACTGTATCAGGATTGGGACACGCAGAAGAAATGCTCAAAACCCTGAGAGAAATCCCTTCAATTGAATCTGCGAAAGTTACAATTTTGCATGTTGTTCAGGCACAAAATACTGCTGCTACCATGACAACTAAATGGGAAAATGGTGGTAAAATTCTGGCTAATGCAATTCAAACTTTGAACTTAGATCCTAGCCAGGTTTCTTCAATTTTGCGCGAAGGCGACCCGAAAGATGTAGTTTGCCAAGTAGCTGATGAAATCGACGCTGACTTGATTGTTATGGGTTCACGCGGACTCAAGCGACTGCAATCTATTTTATCGAACTCAGTCAGTCAGTATGTTTTTCAGCTATCTTCTCGCCCCATGTTGCTGGTGAAAGATGACATTTATGTTAAAAGAATTAAGCGCATTATGGTGGCAATAGACAATTCTGATTCTGCAAAAAACTGCTTGAAATTGGCACTATTTTTACTGCGAGATATTCAGGGAGGCCAGTTAATTTTGGCAAATATTAGTACAGATTTAGGCGGTAAAAAATCGGAAGTAACCGAGGTTAACTCAGATAAAAATCCAGTTTTAGCAGCCGCAGTTGCAGAAGCTCAAAAACAGGGTATCCAATCTCGTTCTTATATCAGCAGTGGCAAACCTGGTGAAGAAATTTGTCGGTTGGCAGAGGAGTTGAATATAGACTTATTATTGCTCGGTTCTCCAGATCGTCGTCCATCCATTGCTAAGAGTTTTGTTGATATAGACAGACTCATCGGATCTTCCTTGTCTGACTATGTTCGAGTCAATGCCACTTGTCCAGTTCTGTTGGCGCGGACGATCGCTTAAACTAAGCAGTGCTGAGTATAAGAATTGTTGTAAATAGTAGAGAAGACTGTAGGGGCAATTCATGAATTGCCCCTACAGGAATGTTATCAGTTACCTGTTGATAAATGAAAACCCCTACACTACATAGTGCAGGGGTTATTTATTTTATACACAAATTCTTAACTATCTTTTCCACCTTGGCGGCTAGCAGTTTGGATGTACAGAATTAGTAAAAACACAGTGGGAACTAATACGAACAAAATGCTCGCTACGAACCCCAGGTCATTAACTTGCATGGCAAGAAAGCCTCTCTTAGTTTTCCAGTCAACAACATTAGGATACCATTATCAATGACAGAGTTATACCAATTCAAAATTCAAAATTCAAAATTCAAAATGAATAAACTCAATTTTGGTAAGTATTTTGACTACTGACTGGATAGAAATTCAGGCAATGGCAGATTTGAGAACTTAAGGCTTCGTGACTACACTGACTGAGCCATTTACTAAAGTTTGACATGCAAGACGGTAATTTTCCGGCTTTTTCTTGAATTTACGATTTTCTACATCTGTGCGGGGGGAAAGATTTTCTAGTCCTTCGACTATCTCGACAATACAAGTACCACATTGACCATTACCACCACAATTGGTCATCTTGCCAATAAATGTATATATATCAATGTCATTTTGCATGGCTTTGAGTCGGAGATTTGCACCATCTGCCGCCACGACTTCTTTATTCTCTTTAACGAATTTGATATTACCCATAACTGATTTCCTCCTTGACTCTAAGCTTGGCTTTCAAGGCTTCATATTGACATGGCTTGATTCATATCTTATTTATTATATTAAAACATTACAAAATATTAATAAATGTTAATTTTATAAAATATAGTGCCACAAAAAATAGAACAGGCATATTGCCTGTTCTACTCAATTGAAAAATAAATTAACTTACCTAAATCCCACAGCTGCTTGCCAAACGAAAGCAAGTAACAAGAAGAATACAGGGATGACTGGGAGAACGTCTACCAAAGGATCGAAGATTTGGTAAGCTTCAGGCAGTTTTGCTAATAAAAGTGCTGCTTCCATGTTTGTTTAAATCCACCTATCCAACACAGCTTTCATAATTGAGAAGTATCTTAACATGGTTTGGTTATTTATCATTGGGGATTGGGGATTGGGGATTGGGGATTGGGCATTAATTATTCTTCCTTACTCCCCCACTTCGCACTCTTGATTTCGCGTTTCTTCGTTAAGCCAGTGACCAAATTCTGTGGTGAAGCGATCGCTTAATATTGCTTCTCTAATTTTTTGGGTAAAGCGAATTAGCTCGGTAATGTTGTGAATGCTCAACAAGGTATAAGCTAAAATTTCTTGCGATCGCACTAAATGAGATACATAAGCACGACTAAAATTTTGACACGTGTAGCAAGGACAAGTTTCATCTAATGGCGTAAAATCTTCACGAAACTTAGCATTTTTTAAATTCCAGCGTCCGCCCTGGACTATTGCCGTTCCATGTCTCGCCCAGCGAGTGGGAATTACGCAATCAAATAAATCTATACCAGATGCGATCGCGATCGCCATTTCCCGATAAGTACCCACACCCATCAAATAACGCGGCTTTTCGGGCGGTAAAAGCGGTGCTGTCACTTTTACAATCTCAGCCATCAATTCTGGTGGTTCTCCCACACTCACGCCACCGATGGCATATCCAGGTAAATCTAACTTAGCCAAAGCTTCAGCCGCACGGCAACGCAAATCTAAATACACCCCTCCCTGCACAATCCCAAACAAAGCCTGTTCACTGTGTTGATGAGCCGTTATACAACGTTCTAACCAGCGATAAGTGCGCTCAGTTGCAGTTTCAACTTCTTGGCGAGTCGCTGGGTAGGGCGGACACTCATCAAAGGCCATAATCACATCTGCCCCCAAAGTATTTTGAATTTCAATGGAGCGTTCTGGTGTCAAGTTAATAATTCGTCCATCGTGAGGTGAGCGGAAAGTTACACCTTCTTCAGTAATTTTTCGCATCTCACTTAAACTGAACACCTGAAATCCACCGGAATCTGTGAGCATTGGGCCATTCCAACCCATAAATTTGTGCAACCCACCACCCCCAGCCACGATCGCTTCGCCTGGTTGGAGGTGAAGATGATAAGTATTAGATAAGACCATTTGCGCCCCAGTATCTCGTAGTTGGGCTGGGGTGATAGTCTTGACATTTGCCAGCGTTCCCACTGGCATAAATCTGGGGGTTTCTACAACCCCGTGAGGAGTAGAAAACACTCCGGCTCTAGCTTTTGTCTGACTACAGCAAGCAAGACATTCAAAGGAAAAATTCGCACTCATGCCATTTTAGATTTTTGAAGATGCGCCTAGTGAACTACCCCAACTTACCGAGTACGGTTGAAGTTGGGGCTTCTGTAATCACGGGGGAGTGCCTAAACTTAGACTTTCGCCCAAGAGTAGGACTTACCTCTCCTCCTACAGCAGAGACGGCTGAACCTTCCGCCTTTATCATTCTGATGCCCTCTGCTCTAATATTTATCGCTGCGTTTCCATCCCTATCATGATGAGTGCCACAATGAGGACAAGTCCACTCACGGACATCCAATGGCATCTCACCTATTTGATAGAAACAATTAGAACAGAGCTTAGAACTTGGGAACCACCTATCAATTTCAACCAACTTCCCACCTCTGCGTTCCAGTTTATAGGCTAAAAAGTTGGTGAATGTTCCCCAACCAACATCAGATATTGATTTCGCCAATTTGTGATTACGAACCATGCCTTTGACATTAAGATTTTCTACTATGACAGCTTGGCTATCGCTGACTAACTTATAACTAAGTTTATGTAGAAAATCCTGCCGCGAATTACTAACTCGCTCGTACACTTTGGCAACAACTTTTCTATATCTATTCCTTGATTTACTTCCTTTTTGTTTACGTGCTAATTTTTTCTGCTTACATTTGAGGTTTTTCTCGTGTTTAGCAAGGTGTTTAGGGTTATCGTATTTGGAAACCTTTTCGCCATCAGTGACGACAGCAAAGTGTTTCAAGCCTAGATCAATCCCATATATTTTACCTTCTGAAATAACCGGATTTTCACCCTCTAACTCAGTCAGGATAGATGCAAGGTATTTGCCAGAGGGCGTTTTGCTTACAGTAACAGTCTTGACTTTCCCCTCAATTGCTCTGTGTATTTTGGCTTTGACTATCCCTATATTGCCAGGGAGTTTAACATTACCATCTACAATCTTGACGTTTTGAGGATACTGGATAGACTGTTTGCCATGCTTAGATTTGAACTTAGGAAATCCAGCACGTTTCTCAAAAAAGTTTTTGTAGGCTGTAGTTAGATCAAGTGTCATAGCCTGTAAAACTTGGCTATAACAATCAGCTAACCACATAGTCTCTTCTGCCTTTTTGAGTGTAGGAAGAAATGCGTTGAGCGCAACACGGCTAAGTCCCTTACCCGTTTCTTTGTAAGTCTCAATCGACTTATTTAGGGCATAATTCCACCACCAACGAGCGCACCCAAAAGTTTGCGCTAGTTGTATTTCTTGCTCAAGTGACGGATATAAACGGACTTGTACAACCTTGTGTAACACTCAACATTACCTCCTTGAGGTATTTACTCTACCATAAAGATAGATTGTGGTAAAGTAACAAAATAAAATAATTGACGACTTCGACGCTCCAGGATGAGCTAACGCTTCTCTACGAGAGGCTACGCCAACGCTATCAAATACCCCACTTCCTAATCAACCTGCGGTTGATATTGGTCGGAGGTGCTTTCGTCGTCGTCTGGCTATCCATCCCCACCCTACTGTCGCTGTTCGCGCAGCGTCTCGTAGAGAGGGTGGGAAATTCCGCCGAATTCGTTAAAAAGAATCAGAACAGTCATCGTCAATTTCTGCATCCCATCTGGCTGAGAGGACTTGCTCCATCATCGCTTCTATAGCGCTGACATTGAAGGTTCGCTCTCGTCGCTCTTGGATGGGGGTTGAGCGGGGAATCAACCGCAGACACACCCCTTCTTGCATCAAATCGAAGTAGGTTTCTTGTTGCGGTGACTGTTTGAGTTCCAAGTAATCAAAACTATAAATGTTCAAGTATAGTGCATGGTTAGCCACTAAGGTAGACCTTTGTGGATTAGCAAAAACTTCCATCACATCCCCTTCACCCTCGCTCAGTACCTTATCTTCTTGGGTGTAGATGTAGTGGACTCGACCTAAGTCTCCCAGCAATCGCCGGATGTCGAGCTTATTCACAATGATGCCCGTGTTAATAATGCACGGAGCTGGTATCCTGGTGTCGGGTAGATGGTGACTCATAGGAAAATAGCGCATTGAGCTAAGGAGAGTAACAACATAGCTAAACTGTCATAATCGAATAGCTTGTTTACTCCCTACATTTAAAAAAATATCAATTTTGTGGGGCAATCGTCTAACAATTTGGAGTAAGTTTTTAGTTAACGAATACAAAATACAAATTTTGATTCTTGATGGAACTTTAATTTCCTGAATCATTTTTTGTATAAAAACTTACTCAAAAGTTTTTACCTATTACTTAGACCAGCATAACAAAATTTTCAGTGATAATCTCTAACAGAAGTAAATCTTATCTAAAGCTTTAAAGTCTACTAATGTTCAGTTGTAGTCAAATTAAGATGATTATCCAGCAATTAACCAAATATTAATGTAACTACGATGACGAAACAGCAACAGTGGTGGAAAAAGCTGCTGTTCAAGCTGGCAGCTAGTATTATATTTTACACGAGTATTCCATTACCGTATTTGAACGGATTGGACTTTCAGGGAGTGGCACGTCTTGCTTCGCTTGTAGGGTTGATAATTGGGGGAATTTTAGGGTTACTAGATACGGGAATGGATTATCTTGGTATGCCCGTGTTAACTCGTAGTGCTTTGGTAGTAAGTATTTGGATTGGAATAACTGGAGGACTGCACTTAGATGGGGCAATGGATACCGCCGATGGTTTAGCAGTGGGCGATCCAGATCGGCGGCTGGAGGTGATGGCAGATAGTGCTACAGGTGCATTTGGGGCAATGGCTGCGATCGCATTAGTGTTACTAAAAATGACAGCCCTAACAGATATGCCAGAAAACCGTTGTTTATTACTGATGGCTGCTTGTGGCTGGGGACGTTGGGGACAACAGGTAGCGATCGCGCGATATCCTTATCTCAAACCAACTGGCAAAGGTGCATTTCACAAACAAGCCATTCGTTCTTACAAAGATTTATTACCAGGCTTCTTATTGCTCTTGAGTTTGAGTGGTTTACTTGTCCTGATCAATAAGCAGCAGCTATTTCTCGCATTAGCAATGATAATTGCCGGAAGTGCGATCGCCACTCTAACCGGTGCATGGTTCAACCACAAATTAGGCGGACACACCGGAGACACCTACGGCGCAGTCGTCGAGTGGACTGAAGCCTTATTTCTCTGCGTGCTGACCGTTTTTTAATAAATGCGGAGATAAAGGAGCAGGAAAAGAATTTTTAATTCCTGACTCTTAACCAATAACCAATGAAAAATGACAAATGACCAATGACAAATGACAAATTCATTTAATCGGTTGCAGCTTTGTCACCTTGAGCTTAAAAGCCCCAACCCCAGTTTCTCCAAAAGACCGGACACGAATAACATAATTCCCTGTCTCTACGATGCGGGTAAATAGTAAGGAATTGCTAGTACCATCAGGGCCATCATCATTTTCTGCAAGAGTCGAACCATCAGGTGCTAGCAGTGTGACGATGCTGTCAAAGTTTTCAGATGACAGGTCAACTGCTAAATTATCGCCCTTTTGTAACTTCACTGTGTAATCACGAGCAAACCCACCTTGACCTGTGGGAATGTCTTTATCTGAGAGGCTATCAGTAATTTCAGTACTGTTAGATAAAGGAATTGGACTATACAACTTATTTTGAGCAAAAGCTGCACTTGTACTTACGCCTATTGCCAGCAATGTGGCAGGAATAATCATGAGTTGTTTTAAACCCGCCGCAAAAACTTTATTCATACATTTCAAGCAATTTTTTCCACAAAAATAGAGTAATTCGGTCAACTTATGCGCTTATATGTTCAATTTAGCCCATTAATTCGGGATTTATCCGTCTTTGACAGCAGTGGCTACTGCTACTAATCCTAAGACCACGATTCCATACTGACGAAGTGTTTGCACAGCAGACCTGGCAGTAGCACCAGTAGTATAAATGTCGTCCACTAACAGTACTGGAACATTTGGGGGGCGATCGCGAAATTCTTGCCCAACAGCAAAAGCTTGAACTAAGTTTTTTTCTAGTTTAGATACCGATAAACCAAATTGCGCTTCAGTTTCTCGAACTCTGGCTAAACCGTTTAGTTTCAATTTTAATCCAGTTATTTCGCAGAAGCTTTGTGCGATCAGTCCAGCTTGATTGTATTTACGCTGCTTTTGCTTACTAGGGTGCAGTGGAATGGGAACTACCACAGGCTGACTATCTCGCCTCGGTGAATTTAACAACCATGCTTCTCCTAACCATTGACCCAAGGGGCGAGCTATTTGGGGTTGATTTTCGTATTTCATTGCGGCGATCGCTCGTTTTACCGGGCCACCATACTCCCCCCAGCCAAATACTGGTATTGGCTCTTTCCATAGAGAAATTGGGTCTTTACGTTGACATTTTTGCAGTTGTCTGGTGCAGTTCTGACAAAATTCTTGCGAAGTTGCGCGTTGACATAGGGGGCAATGGGATTGGAGAAAAAGATTGAGTAAGCCTGTAAGATTTTTAATCCAAGTGTGCATTTGTCCTTTGTTCTTAACTAATGACTAATGACTAATGACCAATGACCAATGACCAATGACCAATGACCAATGACCAATGACCAATGACCAATGACCAATGACTAATAACCAATGACCAATGACCAATGACTAATGACCATTGACCAATGACTTAAAATACACGCGATCGCAGCGTGTTGTTTCTACTCCCGTTGCTGGAGTGTAGCCGTTGCTTTCATACAGCTTGACTGCTTCCACCAAAACGCTGGCGGTTTCAATCCAAATTTGCCCAAATCCCCGCTCTGCGATCGCTGCTTCTAGCTGTTGTAACAAATATTTCCCTAATCCCAAACCCCTAATGCTGGGCAAAAGATACATTTTGCGGATTTCTACAGCTTTTTTGCCTCGGTGTATGGGGTAGTATGCCCCAGTACCGACTAACTGGCTTTGGTGTTCAATTACCCAAAACTCTCCCCCAGTAGCTAAATAAAATTCCTCTACTCGTAGCACATCTCGGTCAGCGCCCTTCGGTTCCCAACCCAGACCGTATTCTGATAATACATAACTGATGACTTCGGCGGCTCTTGTGCGATCGCTTTCTGCCCAATTACGGATTAAAAAATCTTGATAATATTTTTTCATTACCATTTGGTGGTCAAGTTTACACAGAAAATTTTCTGGTTCTATATCCCAATTTACCCAGCAAATAGCAATTCTTGCAGACTCAGTTTCAGGCAGTACTTTCAAGGTGTCAATAAACGGACAAGAGGAGGGGAATTATCCTCCCCTCCTCTTGTCTTCTTTAGCAACTAAGTAGAACGACTTGAAAAAAAACAAACTATGTAAAGTAATGTAACTTTAGCGGAAATCAGTTCGTAGTAAGGACTTTAGTCCTGATTTGAGAACTAAAGTTCTCACTACAAACCTTTAATTATTTACCCTGTTCTACTTATGCAAGATAAGAAGTTGCTAGGGATCTGTTGTGAAATTACTCATTGGCTGTATTTCACTAAAGCTCATCAAAAGCCCGATCGGAGAATCTCAGTATCAAGTAAAAAAAAATTGGTAACAATCCGAAAATTATAAATTTTAACTTGTAGTTTCAGTATATACCTACAAAGCTAAAATAGATGCACTCCATTGTATATTCTGAGTCGGAAGTTCCGATACAGCTTGTAGGTCTACATTCGCCAAACGCGATTAACGCGATCTAACTAGATGCGACTCAAGAACTGGAAAAATTTGTTTTTTTGTATTTTCTTAGCGTCCAGTAGTGGAAGCTGGTGTTGCATTAAAGTAGATGCGGCAGAATCTGCAATTACAGATGCTTGGCATCCTAAGAATTTAGCAAGCACACAGGTAAATTATCAGCAATTATGTCAGAAGTTGGAGCCAGAGGCAATTAACTCTTTGTGCAAGCAGTCTAGTAAGTCGCATCCTTTAGACTCTCAGATGCCGTTAAATCTGACACAGCAAACACCAGAAAAAGCTCAAGTCCCAGACAAAACCGGAGAACCTGGGGATAGTCAAAAGCAAAATGAAGCGCCACAACTAGAATCACAGCCAAGTGTTTTACCTACATCTCCTTCAGACTCAAAAGAGCAATTGTTGAATCCACCTCAAATAAATCAGTCCCAAAGACTAAAGAGGCTTATGCAGCTATTGCGATCGCCAAAACAGCCATCTCACTCTGATAGCGATCGCGAATTAGGGTTGCGGGTGCGGTTACTACCCCTAGAACAGCAGCCACCACCACTTAAAGAAAAACCCGTAGTTAAGTTGAAACCCATAGGCTATCTACAAGCTCATGTCGGCTACTTCCAAACGAATAACATTTTTTCGTCAAATGATAATCCAATAGAAGATGGTTTAATTTTTTCTGGACTGACACTAGCCTCTGCATATTTCCCTTTAGGATCTAAGACTTATTTAAACGGCTCAATTGATGGCAATCTGATTCGTTATGTAAATGAGTCACAATATCATTACAACCAGGTGAGATTCAATCTCAGTCTTTACCAGCAGCTATCGCGGCGAATGTACGGAGAAATCAATTTCAGCAATCAACAGTTATTTTATGCTAATAACAGCGATCGCCTGGATAGCTTTAAAGCAGGCGATCGCTTTTTAAATGAGAATTCTCTCCAATTATCTTTGGGAAGGCGAGATATCTTAACTCCAAGATTAACCCTAGAGAGCTTATACGAATTAAGTGTAAATTTTGCCGACCCCCAAAGTCGCGATCGGATAATCAATTCCTTTTGGGTGTCTCTAAACTACTACTTGCAAAAGCCTCTCCAGGTTGGTATTGACTACCAGGTGAATTTATCCGACTTTACACAGCGCGATCGAGAAGACCAGTTTCATCGGCTATTCGGGCACTTAAATTACCGAATATCCGATACCACTAATATGAATATTCAGGCTGGAGTGAGTTTAGGCAGTTCAACCGTCGAATACATTGATTTTGATGGTTGGTTCTTCAGTATTAATTATAATTTGCAATTAGGTCAGTTTTGAAATTAGTCTTTTGTCCTTTGTCCTGAGTCAAAAACAATGACTAATGACTAATGACTAATGACTAATGACCAATGACTAATGACTAATGACTAATGACTAATGACCAATGACCAATGACCAATAACTATAAATAAGAAATCCAATCGCTCCAGCTACCAGCATAAAGTCTACCTTTGTTAATGCCAGCTAATTCTAAAGAAAGCAAATTTACGCAAGCAGTAACGCCAGAACCGCAATAAACCAAGATTTCTTCGGCTGTTTCTAGCTGTTCCCACCGACGGCGTTGTTCTTCTTGAGGGAGTAAGTAGCCGGAAGAGTCTGTAACTTCTTGCCAAGGATAGTTGACTGCACCAGGAATATGTCCGGCAATTTTATCAATTGGCTCTCGTTCACCTCGATAGCGATCGCTTTCTCTCGAATCCACCAATACTACCTTGTCGCTATCTTTCCGGCTTTTCACCGTCGTAATATCTACCACCTTTTCTGTTTGGACTTCAGCTACAAAAGTACCGATCCGGGGTTGAGGAACGACATCCGTAATCGGATAACCAGCTTTTTGCCATCCAGTAAAGCCTCCATCCAGTACCGCAACTTGCTCATGTCCGAGATAGCGCAATAGCCACCATAAACGAGATGCAAAGGCAAAGCGCGAATCATCATAAGCTACAACCAGAGTTTTTTGGTAATTTACCCCAATCGCCGCAAATTTTTTAGCGAGATCGTTAGCGTTAGGTAAAGGATGTCTCCCGCCATGTTGACGCACTGGACTGGAAAGATCCTGATTTAAATCTAGGTAATACGATCCTTTAATATGGCTTGTTTGGTATTGTTGTCGTCCTAGATGTGGATCGGCTAAAGAAAAGCGACAATCCACAATCACGACTTGCGGATCTTCTAGATGTTCAAATAACCAAGCTGGCGAAACAACAAATTGGGAATTGGGCATTTGAAATTGGGCATTATTTAGAGGACTTACGTAACTGGCACAAATACGATTTATTACTACTGTTTGTGCTTAGTTTGTGGTGGCGGTGTCATCAGTTACAATCGCGCTAATCAGGTCTTTGTACTGTAGGATGACGTTACCAATGATGACTTTATCATCTTTTGTACCGAAGTCTAGCGATCGCTGGTAGGTTGGATTAAGGAACGAATACTAGGTAAATATAGCAACCTTTAATATACGTAATTTAGAAATGCGATCGCGTATATTATGTTGTTAAGTGTGAGAAGTGAATTTGATTTGAGTCCAGTGCGATCGCTCGTAGGGGAACGAAACCCAACACTGATAGCAAATATCTCACGACAAAGCTCTCAAAGAATTCAAGTTTATTTATAAAATATAAAATGTCAGACTTAGAAAATTTTACACCTAAGCTCACAGCAGATGGTTCTTTCACCTTTGTCTCTCAAGAGTTTGGTGAATCCTTTCACAGCCATTATGGAGCGAAGCAGGAAAGTTTTTTCAAGTTTGTAAAACCAACTCAACTAGCTACAGCCGCCCAAAAACCAGTCTTACGGCTGTTGGATATTTGTTATGGTCTAGGATATAACACAGCTGCTGCTTTGCAGACAATTTGGGCAGTGAATCCCGATTGTTATGTAGAAGTAATCGGTTTAGAAGTGAATCCAGCAGTACCACAAGCTGCGATCGCTCATCACTTGTTCGACAATTGGAATTGTAACTATATTGAAATATTGTCCCAGCTAGCTTTTGAGTATCAAGTGCAAACACCTCGCCTGAAAGCAAAGCTACTAATTGGTGATGCTAGAAATACGATCGCCCTAGTACATCAGTCGGGTTTCTTAGGAGACGCAATTTTCCTCGATGCGTTTTCACCACCACAGTGTCCTCAACTATGGACTGTTGAATTTATTAAACAACTGTCATTGTGTTTACATCAAGATGGTTTATTAGCCACCTATTCATGTGCTGCTGCTGTCCGCACAGCATTTTTGTCTGCTGGTTTGGTGCTAGGTTCTACCCCACCCGTGGGGAGGCGATCGCCTGGTACTGTGGCAGCCCATCTTGTCAGCACTGAGCATAATAACTACTCAATACTTGGTTCCCTCTCACAAGTTGAAAAAGAACACTTACTAACCCGTGCTGCTATCCCCTACCGCGATCCCAAATTGAGCGATTCAGCTGAAGTCATAGTGATGCGGCGACAACAAGAACAACAAATCTCTTCACTCGAACCTACCTCCCGTTGGCGAAAAAGGTGGTTATTGGGAACACAAGGCAGGGATTTTATGGGAAGTAGCTTTTAACGCTCTTTTATGACTCTGATTAAAGAAAAAAATATAGGTTGGGTTGAACAAAGTGAAACCCAACAAAACCAAGGATTTTTCGTGTTGGGTTTCGTCCCTCAACCCAACCTACTCGTAAATTTATCAAAGCCTTAAAAATCAAGGGTTCTGAATTTTTATTTAACGAGAGTAATAGAAGAGCGTTA
>NZ_NOLK01000177.1:0-15031 GCF_002245985.1 Nostoc sp. 'Peltigera membranacea cyanobiont' 232 | reverse complement strand
CATCCAAGCAAGGAGGGCTTAACCCGCATTTCTCACAAGCTTGAAATGCAGAAATGCAGAGGGGCAGAGGGGCAGAGGGGAAAGAACTTGTACAATAACTCTCCTTTGCTCCCCTGCTCCTCTGCTCCCCTGCTCAAGAGTACAAGGTTTTGAGAGATGTGGTGAGAAATCCGGGTTTATATCTATCCTTGAGATGAACCTAATCCTTTCAATTTCCGAAACTCTTGGACAACATCTTTAGGATCGCGTAATTCACCCTCAACTAAATAGTTCAGTTGCCGCATTTCGTCTGCCGAAATCTTCCCTGCAAGGGATGCGATCGCAGTTATTAATTGGGGATATTTTTTTAATATTTCTTGCCTAACAATAGGCACAGTTTCATAAGGTGGAAAATAGTGTTTATCATCTTTTAAGACAACTAAACCCAAGCGAGAAATCTGCCCATCAGTAGAATTTCCCGCCACCATATCCACTTGTTTTTGAATCAAAGCACGATATATTAAACCCAAATCCATAATTTGGGGAGGTTTGGCAAAACGTAAATCATAAGTTTTTGCTAATCCCGGAAAACCATCTTCTCGTTCTAAAAACTCGTAACCAAAACCACCGCGCCACTGCGGTGTATATTGAGTAGCTTCCGAGAGAGTTTGAATATTGTAGCGTTTAGCATCTTCACCCCGGACAATCATTGCAAAAGTGTTTTCAAAACCTAAGCTTGGCATCACTTCTAGATTAAATTTCTGGGCATAAGCTTGTTTTAACTTCTCATAAACTTCTTTAGGATCGTTAACTGTCTTCTGCTTTAAAATTGCAGTAAAAGCTGTGCCGGAATACTCAATATAAGCATCGATTTTGCCAGCAGTAATCGCACTATGACAAACAAAAGAACCACCCAAACGAGGGCGACGAGATACCTTTAAATTAGTTGTTGCCTCGATTTGCTGTGCTAAAAGTTCACCTAAAATATCTTGTTCAGTAAAATCCTTAGAGGCAACAATAATATTGCCATCGCTGCTACTATTTATATTTGGCGTGCAGCTAGCGATCGCTAATAACAAGACACAAGTTAAAAAGCACAATGCCAAAAATCTTTTCATTAACTTTTAATTTTTAATTTATTCTCCAACGAACCAATTCCAAAATCAGCTAGTAATGCAATTACCGCCGCCGGAACTGCACCAGCTAAAATTAACTGGTCGTTCACTACTGATATGCCGCGAAAAATAAATACACCCAAACCACCAGCACCAATTGCGGCTGCAATCGTTGCAATACCAATAGCAATTACCGTTGCTACTCGCACACCTGCTAAAATTATTCCCATTGCCAAGGGAATCTCAACTTGTAATAACAATTGTCTATCTGTCATTCCCATCCCTCTCCCAGCTTCTCTAATTGCTGGATCTACACTAGTAATACCTGTGTAAGTGTTACGAATTATCGGCAGCAAGGAATATACAGTCAGAGCAACAATTGCTGGTACTGCACCAATTCCGCCAATTATGGGAACAGGAATGAGTAAACCAAATAGCGCCAAACTAGGAATAGTTTGGAGAATATTTGCTATGCCGAGAATTGGTTGGCGAAGGTAAGTTTTGCGTGTAATTAAAATACCTAAAGGAATGCCTATAAGTATGGCAATTCCAATTGCAATGCCTACTAAAAATAGATGTTCGAGAGTATGCTGAAGAATTTCTGGGGCATACTTAACAAGGAAGAAATTTTTCATAAAGTATCTTGCAGGGAACGCAGACATTGCAGAAAGGCAAGGCTTTCTGGGTGTTGCGATCGCATAAATTCATCTGTCGTCCCCAATACTACCAATTCTCCGCCATACATTAAACCAATTCGCGATGCCAAAACTAAGGCTTCTTGAATATCGTGGGTGACGAAAACAACTGTCTTGCCTAATTCTTGCTGCAAATGCCGAAACTCTTGTTGTAGTTCTAGCCGCGTAATGGGATCGAGTGCGCCAAAGGGTTCATCCATCAACAACACTGGCGGATCTGCGGCTATTGCCCTGGCTACCCCGACTCTTTGCCTTTGTCCACCTGAAAGTTCATGCGGGTAACGTCCAGCGAATTGTGCTGGTTCTAAGCCGACTAATTTCAACAATTCATAAACCCGCGTTTTTATTTGTTTAGATTGCCAACCTTCTAAAGAAGGAACTAAACCCACATTGCGTTCTACAGTGAAATGGGGAAATAAACCAATTTCTTGAATCACATAACCAATTTTTCGCCGCAGTTTAATTTCGTCCCATTGAGTTGTAGGAATGCCATCAAATAAAACTTCGCCTTGTGTAGGTGTAAATAGGTGATTAATTAACTTCATTGTTGTAGTTTTGCCGCTACCACTGCGCCCAAGTAATACCAGTGCTTCTCCTTGATGGATGGTGAAATTGAGGTTTGACACCAATGGGCGATGATTGCGGCTAAAGGTGACATCGCGGAATTCGACAGCAGTTTGGTTATTTTGCGGCATTAGTGGCTTAGTATATGTAGTGGCATTATGGCGTTAGCCTAACGCACCCCAATAAATTATAAAAACGGTGCGTTAGCCTTTGGCATAACACACCTTACTACTTTACTATGCCGTTTTAGCATTTCGATCTGATGCTAGCCCCGCACTAGTTTTCAATCGAGTCAACCTGCTTTTGCGGATGCGATCGCTATCACGAACACCACCTGCTATTTCATATTCGCTGCTGTCTGTGCCATACTTAAAAGCAACTCCCTTCAGCATTTTGTCTGAAAGCTTACTCAAGTTTTTTTCCATTTCATCAATTTTAGTTTTAGAAGAGTCAACTACAGCTAGAGCAGCATTATAAGCATCAATGGTAGTGTGTAACTGCTCAATTGATTGAGCCAGGGTTTCCAAATTACAATAATCATCAAAATTCATATTTGGATCGATTGCTTTGAATCCGGCGAATCTGAATTCAGCTTTTTCTATAATACGGGATGTACGTTTTTGACGAGGCATAAATATATTCCTTAAGGAGATATTAAAACCTATTTTGACCTCATTAAGCTGTTTTCTGGTGCAGTATAATTAGCGAACAAGTGTATTTTTTTAAACAAAGTTAGCTTGCTAAAATAAGTACTTTTCCTGACTTAGGATGTTATATTTGGTTTTGTTGCTGGCGATCGCTTCAATGTTAGCCAATACTTCTCGGTTAAGGGGAAAAGGGGAAAGGGAAAAGAGAAAGAAAAAACCTTTAACCCTTACCCTTTACCCTTTTCCCCAAACCCGATTCCGAGTTAAAAATGCTTAACCGAGCAGTATTGCAATGTTAGCGATCAATGTCGCGATGTTAAGGCTGAATATGGCGATATCAATAAGTAAAATCGTGATGTTGGTAATGAACGTCGCGATATAGCTTATATGTATCGCGATGTTAAGGATGAATATTGCGATATCAATAAGTAAAATCGTGATGCTGGTGATGAATATCGGGATATAACTTATCGATATGGCGATGTTAAGGATGAATGTCGTGATGTTAGCGACTAGACATAAAACTTGATGGGTAGGCGATCGCATTCTTCCACAGATGCGTAACCATGATAACTAGAGTTAAAATCAGCATAATGGTGTCACAATGCGAAAAAAAACACACCCAATAGGAGAAAAATGCCAGCCATTGTTAAACTACAACTCTCCTTAGAAATTTTAGCAGAAGCAATATCTTCCCTTGATTTAACAAAAAAACGTCAACTTCAAGAGCTAATTGAGCAACAAATTTTTGAAGCAGAAGAAGCGTTGTATGAAGACGATGCAGAAACACAAGTAGAAATTGAAGCGGTTCGCGCTGAGTATAAAGATGGTGAGTCAGTGACTATAGATGAATATCTTGCTAACCGCTCAGAGCAGAGATAATGAGTTATGCGATTGCTATTTCCAAGTCGCTACAAAAGCAGATTGATCCTTTACCAAATGATGTTATTGAGCGTGTTAGGGACTTCCAATTAAAAAAATATCCAATTTTGTAGGGTGCGTTAGCGACAGCGTAACGCACCGCCAGATATCTCGGTGCGTTACGGTTTTCGCCTAACACACCCTACTGTATATTTTATTTTTTGGAAGTCCCTTATTGAAAAAATCCAAAATCTTGCTTTATAACCGCGTCCCGATGGAATTGTCAAGTTAAAAGGTTCTGATAACGAGTATCGTATTCGGATAGGTGATTATAGAGTTCGTTACGAGATTGATGATGAAAGTCAACTCGGACAAATTTTGCAGTGCAAGCATCGAAAAGATGTTTATAGAAAAAGTTAGTTTTGAGATGCTCAACGTCAACGCGATCGCTTAGTATTCTGTAGGAAAGACCAATATAAGCGATCGCATTTTGTGAAAGGGCGATCGCTTTTTGCCTTAAAAGTAAAGGATGAAGTGGTAGGGTGTGTTAATGGAACGCCGGAACCACCCATGCTAAATAAATCATCATAAAGACGCGATAAATCGCCGTCTCTACAAAAGACTAATTGTAGAGACGGCGATTCATCGCGTCTCCCGTCTTAATTCACATCACGTTAAAAAATCAAGACTCCATCTCAGCCAATTCTAACCAGCGTTCAGTCGCCACATCGATCGCGTGCTTGAGCTTTTCTACACGATCGTACAGCTTTTGCACTTCGCTATAATTCCCCGGTGACACATTCCCTAGCGTTTTCTCGGTTTCTGCCTTCTGGGCCTCTAACTGGGCAATTTTACCTTCCAACTGCTCAAATTCTTTCTTTTCCCAATTGGATAATCTCCGCCGCTTGGTATTTTCTACATCTTTGGGCGAAGATGCACCATTTTGGACTTCGGCATTTTTGGGCTTCTCCTTAGTGTTAGCAGCTTGTTGCTGTGCCTCTTCAGCCTTCTTATAGTCCAGATAAATCGAGTAATTACCTGGATATTGCAGGAGATTACCGCCTTCCTCAAAGGAAAATACTGTGTCGATGGTGCGATCGAGAAAGTAGCGATCGTGAGAAACTACAATTACACACCCGACAAAATCTTCTAAATAATCCTCTAATACTGCCAATGTCTGAACATCTAAATCATTTGTCGGTTCATCTAAAATCAACACATTGGGCGCACCCATCAAAACTCGCAACAGAAATAAACGGCGTTTTTCACCACCAGAAAGTTTACTAATTGGGGCATATTGTTGATTACCAGGAAACAAAAACCGCTCCAACATTTGCGAAGCAGTAATTTGAGTCCCATCGGTAATTTTGATAAATTCACCTTCTTCTTTGATGTAGTCAATCACGCGCTGACTTTCGTTTAAAGCTGTGAGCAATTCTTCAGAATGCTGGTCAAAATAACCGATGTGAATTGTAGTACCAATTTCGGCAACACCTGAATCTGGCTGAATCTGACCAGTAATAATATCCATTAAAGTGGATTTACCCGCACCGTTAGCGCCAATAATGCCAATGCGGTCTTCTGGACTAAATTCGTAGGTGAAATTATTAATCAGGGTGCGTCCATTGTATGCTTTGGAAACGTTATCTAATTCAATAACTTTTTTCCCAATGCGACGACCAACGGTAGAAATATCAACTTTACCTTGAACTTGTTTAAATTCAGTATCCCGCAGAGCGTGAGCGCGGTCAATTCTAGCTTTTTGCTTAGTACTCCTAGCTTTCGGCCCTTTTTTCAGCCATTCCAACTCGCGCCGCAATAAGCCTTGATGTTTCCGTTGACTGCTTACGGCAGATTCTTCAGCTAAAGCTTTCTTTTCGAGGTAATATGAGTAGTTACCTGTATAGGTGTAAATGTCGCCTCGGTCTATTTCAACGATCCGATTGGTGACGCGATCTAGAAAGTAGCGATCGTGGGTGATCAGAAAAAGTGCCCCGCGATAGCGATTTAAATAACTTTGTAACCATTCAACAGAAAGAGCATCTAAATGGTTTGTCGGCTCATCCATCAGCAAAGCATCGGGTTCTGCTAACAACGCTGATGCTAAAGCAATCCGCTTGCGATACCCTCCAGATAAAGTGCCTATCTTGGCATCAAAGTCAGAAATTCCTAATTTTGTGAGGATGATTTTGGCATTTGTTTCTAATTCCCAAGCATTATTTGTATCCATCTTTTGCATCACCACAGATAGGCGAGACATTAGTTGGGTATCATTTGGATAGTGAGCTAATTTATCTGACAGTTCCTCATACTCACGCACTAAAGTCGTATGTTCGCCACTGTCTGCAAAAACTTGCTCTAAAACTGTGTGGTTTTCATCTAAATCTGGCTGCTGGGGTAAATAAATGATTTTAGAACCAGAGTTGATGATAATTTGACCGCTATCAATGGATTCTAACCCGGCAATCATTTTTAACAGGGTTGATTTTCCAGAACCATTAGTACCAATTAAGCCAACTTTATCGGTAGCATCGAGGCTAAAACTGGCATCTTTTAAAACTTCTTTGATGCCAAAGTCTTTTTTAACCGACTGGAGTGTAATAATACTCATAAAATCTAGTAATTTTTCATTAGTCGTTAATTAGTAGGTAAAGCACAGGCTCTACCTACATTCGCCGAATTCTATACAAATAAATCCAAGGGTAGATGTCCATACATTTCGTTGATTCCGTCTTCGTGGTAAGACTGACAAGATACTAATACACCACGATGATGTCCGGCATAAGAATCAAGATAACACAAGCCATTTTTACCATTTAATTTGATATAAACTGGCCCTTCAGGTGTCAGTAAATTGTTTGGTGGTTCATAACCCAAAGCTAGAGAATAGGTTTTCATAGCTAGTATTCCTTCCTCTGCTGTATCAGCACAAATCCCTAAGATTTGATAATCAGCAAGGTTTTTTACCAAAATTAGTGCATCACGAATTACTGCTTTTTCGGATGCATTGAGGATAGGCGCAATGTCTAAACAGTTAAATTTATTCAGTAATTTTTTCGCTTCTTCTGCGGTGAGATTTTCCGGATTGGGGGTTGACATAAACTTTGATGAGGATCTTGTTGGTTTTTCTGTTGTGTTTGAGTTGGGACTAGCCCAAATAATATAATTTGGGATTTTAGATTTGAGATTGGGAATCCTCCAAGTATTATAAAATTTGTCTGATGTCAGAGCAAATTTTATAATGGAGCTTGTTATCTAATACCAACCCCTTACGGTTGATTTTGGACATTCCCAAGGTTGAAGATGAAGGGGACACCGCTTTTTGAGTCACCACCCATAACGAGGACTTTGGGCATCTGAGCGCCGCCACTTTTCCAAGCTTCAATTGCTTCTTTTTGCAAAACTAACTGTCCTCCTTGGGCTTTGAGTGTCTCTGCTAAAAGTCTTTGAGCTTCTGCCCTACCTTTAGCACGATTCACATCTGCCTGTGCTTCTTGTTCTGCTTCCCGTGCTACATAAACGGCTCTTTGCGCCCGTTGTTCAGCAATTTGTTTTTCTTCCACTGCTCTGGCAAATTCTGGTGAGAATGCTAAATCAACTACGCTAGTATCTAACACAATTATCCCATATTTGTCTAAGCGATCGCCTAACGCTTGATCGAAGTCTTCTTTTAACTCACTTCTTTTAGTAATTGCTTCTTCTACTGTTCTTCTGGCGGCTGCAATTTTAAATGCTTCTTGAGTCTGAGGTGCAATAATTTTCGATACAATATTCTCTAAAGTTCCTTGTTTCCTTCTAACTTCAACTACCTTTATGGGATCGAGGCGAAAGTTAATCGCAAATCTTGCAGATAAATTTTGCAAATCTTTAGTAGAACTCTCTGCTGGCACTTCAAATTTTTGCACCGTCAAATCATACACATCTATCACTGAGATAAAAGGTGGTTTCACATGAATCCCTTCTAATAAAGCACCATCTCTCGCTTTACCCAAGATGCTAATCACTCCTGCTTGTCCTGGGTTGATAATGATAAAGGAATTTAGTCCAAAAATCACTAGTGTTGCTAACACAATTCCTAAAACTGTGGTTTGCCAATTTCCCAATTGCTGATTTTTCAAATTCCTCTCTCCAATATGAATTAGTCATTAGTCATTAGTCATTTGTTATTAGTCATTAGTCATTAGGCATTGGGCTAGTTATTCCCCTTCTCCTCTTGTCTCCCAATCCCCAGTCCCCAGTCCCTAGTCCCCAGTCCCCAGTCTCCAGTCTCCAGTCCCCAGTTTTACTTTGACTTGAGTAAACTCAGTTTCTAGTTTAAGTCTGTCTGAATCAAATTTTTCATCTAAAAAACGCAGCACTGGCGGTTTTCCGTTCATCCTTAGTGATGATATTAACCAATTAGAGCGGTTTATGGATGGAGGAGCGAATGATATTATCCAAGTTTCCACAACTGTTTTAATTTATTGTTGCAAACATTAGGGATATGCAAAACACAGATATAGTTGTTATTGGTAGCGGTATTGGCGGTTTGAGTTGTGCTGCTGTTTTGGCACGCTATGGCTTTGATGTGATAGTCTGCGAAAGCCACTCCATTGCTGGAGGCGCTGCTCATGGTTTTGAGCGCAATGGTTTCAAGTTTGACTCGGGCCCGTCTCTCTACTCTGGTCTATCTTACAGCCCCTCTGCTAACCCTTTGCGACAAGTGTTAGATGCAATTGGTTCGGAATTACCATGTGTCACTTACGATACTTGGGGTTGTTGTCTACCAGAAGGTGATTTTGACACGGCGGTTGGTGCAGAGCAATTTTGTGAAGTGCTGATGAAGTTCTCTGGTGATGATGCTGTAGCCGAATGGCAAGAACTCCAGCGTGTTATGGAACCATTTGCTAGGGCTGCAACTTCCATACCACCAGCCGCATTACGCTTTGATTTTGGTGCAGCTAGAACTGTGGGCCCATTTCTCCCATCTCTGACAAAAAATGTGGCGAATATAATCAAGCTGACAGGCCCCTTCAGCCGGATTATGGATGGGGTTGTTAAAGATTCCTTTACCAGAAATTGGCTGAATTTGCTTTGCTTTCTCCTTTCTGGATTGCCCGCAGATGGTACTAGCGCCGCAGAGGTAGCATTTATGTTTGCGGACTGGTATCGTCCAAATGCAATCCTGGAATATCCCATTGGTGGTAGTGGTGCTTTAGTTGACAGCCTTGTGCAAGGATTGGAACGTAACGGCGGAAAGCTGATGCTAGGCGCTCATGTAGAAGAAGTGCTTGTAGAAGGTAATCGTGCGGTGGGAGTGCGTCTTGGCGATCGCTCCGAAATTCGGGCAAAACGAGCAGTGATTTCTAATGCATCGGTTTGGGACACACTGAAGTTACTACCAGAAAAGGCAATACCTAAACAGTACCGCCGCAAACGACAAGCTACCCCAGAATGTGATAGCTTTATGCATCTACATCTCGGCATTGATGCTCAAGGATTGCAGTCAAATTTGCGGTGTCATTACATCGTAGTTAATAGCTGGGAATTGGGCATAACAGCACCTCAGAATGTGGTGGTAATCTCCATCCCTTCAGTTCTCGATCCATCTTTAGCGCCAGCAGGTAAACACGTGATTCATGTGTATACACCTGGTAATGAGCCATACTCTATCTGGCAGGGAATGGATAGAAGGAGTCAGGAATATGCCGAACAAAAGCGATCGCGTGCTGAAATAATGTGGCAAGCTTTAGAGCGGGTAATTCCAGATATTCGCTCTCGTTGCGAAGTCACGCTTGTTGGTACACCGTTAACTCACGAACGTTATCTCCGCCGTCACCAAGGTTCTTATGGCCCAGCAATTCAGGCTGGAAGTGGTATGTTTCCTGGCCCCAGCACACCCCTACCAGGACTGATGTGCTGTGGCGACTCAACATTTCCCGGTATTGGTTTACCAGCAGTCGCCGCCAGTGGGCTGATTGCTGCCAATACCCTTGCACCCGTTAGTAAGCATTTAGCAATGCTTCAAGATATCAATTGCATTTAATTTTTTGAGTATAAAATCTAGTTGCCAAGAGAGCCGCACCCACTGCCAAAACTGCTAGTACACTATCAGGTTCGGGTACGGCAGCAACTTGAGCATCAATTCTTGCAGTTCCAGCAAACACACCTGTCAAGTCAGGGTTCCCTAGTATCTTGGCAAACTCTGGGGAAAACAGCAATTTAACATCAGGGATAGTTAAATTTTTGCCATCAAATACCGCAGGTTCTGGAAGACTCAAATCAAACAAAATTGTATCTAAAGAAAATGTGTCTCTTAAAACAAATCCGCTAGCACCTTCAGTAGTACGTCCCGGAGCAAAACCAATTGAAAAGTCACCAACAGTAGTTTGATTATTGAAGGTAACAGTACCAGTATGCTCGATTGTCCCTGAGAGCGGAGTAAAACCGCCCTCGTCGCTAAATGTAAAGTTAGTAGCGGAGTCGATGTTGAAGCCAACTAAATAATTACTCGGAATTGGTGCAACTGTATTATTGCTGCCTGTCAAGATTAGCCCGATACTTTTAAGAATATCCTCGTGATCGCGATCGATGCTAGTAACTCCAGATATCACTTTAAAAGTTGCAGCCTCTACCTGCATAGGCGCAATTGATATAAAAGCTGCGGTAGTACAACCAACAATCCCTGCAAACTGAGAAAAACGCATATATGTACCTGATACCTGACGATCTTTGTAGTTTATTTTATCCAATAAAAGCCTCTTTATTAATCTACAAACTTATGTATTGCCGCTAAAAAACTCCCCTCAACAAAGAAAAGAATACTTTTTTAAAATTTGGATGAGGGAAGTGTCAAGTTAATAGCAGAATTTAATTCATACAGTTAACAACAAACAGTTAAGTAAGTAGGCAAGAATAAATATAACTAGTCCTTATTGAGCCTAAGATATGAGGCGTATGGCGTTAAGAATAAAAAATGATGTAAATATAGTTGTGTTTAATTATGTCCAATGCTAATTATTTAGCTTTAAATCTAACAATGATGATGCGATCGAAGATAAGTTTTACCTCTAATTATTGATAAGATTAGGTTAAGAGGGTGTTTGAAAAGTATTAGGCGAATTGAATTCGCTACGACACAAACGTTTGCGTAGCGTCTCGTAGAGAGGAGGAACGACGTTCGCAAGAGCGTGTCGCAGACAAGCAATCGCATGGACTCGCACTTAGTTGGAGATTTTGCGATCGCTTCGCAACGCTTCGCAATGACATGCAAAAAAGTGGGATGCTCCCAGGGGATAAACTGTACTTCATAACAGCAGGAAGTGCTGTATAGTTTAATTGACTATGACCGGACTTACTACCTGGTTCACAAACTTGTTCTAATCCACCAGCTTATTTTCTCCAAATTAGGATCTATTTCCTGCCAAAAGCTTGCTGATGAGTCTGCTTTTCTTGTTGCTGCAAATATTTCATCTATAACGTTAAAGTTTTTTTTAATCAACTGTTTATCTAATTTAGGAATATCCAATTTCAGATATTTCAGACGATTAGGTAATTCTATTTTCTCCTTTATCGGCAAATTAGTAACCTGCTCAACTTGTACTAAAATTTTGTCTATTGATGCGACGACTTCTTCAAGACTCGGTTTTTTAGTTTTTAATTGTAAATCTTTCTCTTCAAAAGTTTCTTCTTGATTGCCTAACTTCACTATTACTATTTTTACAAAGAAAATATTGTAATCAACCCCACTAACTTCACCTACTTGATTATCATATTTTCCACTTTTATTTATAACTACTATGTCACCTTTCTCAATTTTGTCTTTCATAATTTCTACAGCCTCTAAATCAAATTGTTAAATAATCTCCTCTACAGAAAATACCACTCTAAAGCCACAAACCCTCAGCCCACCGTCTGACTCATTCCAGCTACGACTGGCGCTGCGACACAGTTCGGCGTTGAAACTCCAAGAACCACCGCGTAGCACTCGGCGATTAATATCACCGCCAACTTCCCAAGCTGTTCCATCTGAGGGTGCATCGCTGTAATTGTTGTGCCATGAATCAGCGCACCATTCCCAAACTAGCCCGTGCATATCGTACAATCCAAAGGCGTTGGCAACTTCAAAACTGCCGACGTTTGTTGTTTCTTTACGGAATTTGCTTTTTGGTTCGATAGTGCAACTGACTAACTCAGAAGTAATAGTTTCGCCAAAGTGAAAGGATGTTGTAGTTCCAGCCCGACAAGCGTATTCCCATTCCGCCTCACTCGGTAAACGATAGTCGCGTCCAGTTTTTTCTGATAGTCTGAGACAGAATTCTACAGCTTCATACCAAGATACATTTTCCACAGGTCTATCTAAACCTTTAAATTTAGATGGATTGGGATTTAAAGCTTGTTTGACTTTGGGTAAAGCTGCTACGACTCTCCACTGGGCTTGAGTTACGGGAAATTTCCCCATAAAAAATGGTTCGACGGTAACTTTATGTCGAGGACGTTCGTCAGCATCTCCTTCACACTCTGGTGAACCCATCATGTAAGTACCACCAGGAATTGATACCATTTCTAATGTGACAGATTTACCCAATTCTTCCGCAAAAAAGTTGACATTACCACTTATGCGGTTTACTTCTCTTCCACCTGTGTCTACTGTCACTACATCAAATTCAAAGGTTTCTAAGGGAGGTAATGGGACTATTTCTTTTTGTGGTAGCGGTGGTAGTATGGATTGAGATATTGAAGTAATTTTCAGGGCAACAGGTTCAATATTCGATGTTGTAAACTTCAAATCATTGATAACTTCTACTGCTGTTTGATATCTTTCACTTGCTAGATGTTTTAGTAATTTATCTAAAATCCTCCCTAAGTCGTCGCTGATAGTAATACTTTTTTCTTGTAACCGTTCGCGCCACAACCATTTAGCATTCATGGCATCATAAATAGGGTCATTAACTTGTCCAGAAGCATCCTGTAAAGGCAAACATCGAGTTAAAAGACGCACGCAAGTTACACCCAAAGCATACAAATCACTACCGTGACAAGCAAATCCAGCCATTTGTTCAGTTGGGGCATAACCAAGCGTATAAATTACTGTTGCTTGTCTTCCTAAACTGGTTTGTGTTACCTGTTTAGCACCACCAAAGTCAATTAATACGGGTTTTTCATCACTAGCACGACGGATAATATTTTCTGGTTTGATATCCCGATGAATGACGTTATGGGCATGAATGAATTCTAGAACTGGTAATAAATCAGCTAAAAGTTCCCAAATGTGTTTTTCACCATAGATTTGTTGCTGAACTTCTTGTAAGAGAGTTTTTCCTTGAATAAATTCTTGTACGAGATACAAACTAGTACCTTGTTCAAAATAAGCTAGTAATCTAGGAATTTGGGTATGATTTTCTCCCAGTTCATACAACCGAAAAGCCTCTTCTTTAAAAAATTCTGCGGCTTTGGTGCGTTGTCCGGTTCCCTGAAACTGTGGGAAAAATTGCTTGATGACGCAAGGCGCGTTTAGTCTGTCTACATCTTCTGTAGCATAAGTTCTACTAAATCCACCTTCACCTAAGAGTCTTAATACGCGGTAACGGCTTCTTAGAAGTTTGCCAAAGTTGCTTTGTCCGCAACTCACACAAAATCTATTGCTATCAGAGTTGAATGGGTTTGAGCAATTGGGATTTTGGCAAATTTGCATAATGAGAGGGAAATAGCATCTTCTCCAAAGTTAGCCCCAATATTATCTAATTGAAAACAGTTATGTACAGAAGCGAACACTGAAGTTTATTCATGTGCTAAAACTTCTTTCAACACGAGAACAAGAAGATGAATAAATTTTATATATTTATCTATATTGGGACGTTTCTAAATATTGGTAAATATGAATACATGAGTATAGCTAATGTAGAGATGTTACATTGCAACGTCTTTTTTAAGATAGCTTTTTTTGATTGCAAAAAAAGTTCACGGAGAACCAAGTAATCCCTAATCTTGATGATTAATTACAAGTCTTATTTTCAGTTTTTATTTTCTCCAGAAGCGCGAATTAATTCAGCTATCAGAGCAACGATCGCAGATACTGAAATTAACATCACACTCAAAGCGTTAATATCAGGCTTGACTCCTGTTCTAATCCGGCTAAAAATCTCCATCGGTAGGGTGTTAGAACCGCTACCAGCAGTAAAGCTAGAAATGAGAAAGTCGTCTAAGCTGAGGACAAATGCTAAAAGACAACCAGCCAAAATACCAGGCATCAATTGAGGTAACAATACTTGCATGAAAGCTTGGATTGGTGTAGCACCTAAATCTAATGCTGCTTCTTCTAAGTGAGGGTCTAAATTGGTAAGTCGGGAAGCAACCACAAGTCCGACGTAAGCCAGACAAAACACGATATGCGCTGCAACTATTGTCCACAAACTCAGGGGTATGGCAAAGGCGGCTAAACAAACTAGGGTAGCCACTGCGATCGCAATATCAGGAATAATCAATGGTAAGTAAGCAATACCCCGATACAATTTCTTCCCAGGAAATTGGTAACGCGCTAACCCAACCGCCATCAAAGTTCCCAGCACTGCTGAAACCCCAACAGCACACCCAGCAACTATCATACTGTTTTGCAAGGCTGATAATATGCGATCGTCGCTGAACAACTTGCGATACCAATCGAGAGTGAATCCTTGCCAAGTTGCGCTGTAAGGCGACTGATTGAAGCTATAAAAGCCAAGTACCAATATGGGCAGGTACATGAACACAAATATCAGTAGTGAGAAAACCGCCTGCCATGAGACACGCGGTTTTTTGAGAGATGGAGAGATATTCACGTTTATATAATATGATTTTTATTGATAGCAATATAAAATATCATATTTCATGCAATAAGTCAATTATCTAACTCTCTTCTCTGTGTCTCAAGCGATTTAAAAGTGATTGATTGAACCACAGAGGCGCAGAGAACACAAAGAATAAAGTAATTTATTGACCAAAATTTTTACGCGCCTTGAAAGGCTTATTCTCTTCAATACCTTTGCATAACTGCTAGGGAATCTATAGGAATCCGGTTTGATTTCTGAAAATATCCGTAGGATGTGTTAGCACGGAGAGTACGGCATCAAACCCTTGATAATAGTGCGTTACGAACTCCGTTCTAACACAACGCCAGTTGCTACAACGGATAGCGCCGGCGGCAAGCGAGTTT
>NZ_NOLK01000176.1:0-15638 GCF_002245985.1 Nostoc sp. 'Peltigera membranacea cyanobiont' 232 | reverse complement strand
GTCAAGAAGAAGAAACCTACAACATCGTTGCAGCCCACGGCTACTTCGGTCGGTTAATCTTCCAATATGCTTCCTTCAACAACAGCCGTTCTCTGCACTTCTTCTTAGCAGCATGGCCTGTAATCGGAATCTGGTTCACCGCCTTGGGTGTCAGCACAATGGCGTTTAACTTGAACGGTTTCAACTTCAACCAATCAATCATTGACTCTGAAGGTCGGGTGATTGCAACTTGGGCGGATGTCATCAACCGGGCTAACCTGGGTATGGAAGTAATGCACGAGCGTAACGCTCACAACTTCCCTCTAGATTTGGCTGCTGGGGATCTTGCTCCTGTTGCTCTTTCCGCTCCTGCTATTAACGGTTAATTCTGAAGTTTTAACTGTATTAGCTAAATAAAAAAGCGCCCTCCCAAACTGGGAGAGCGCTTTTAATTTAAGTTAGCAACAGGTGAGGTATTTAGTGATATAGAGTTTGATAAAAACCAATACGCTTGGGTTATACCAATTCTGTATGAAGATGCGCTAAACCATGAGTACAAGAAAGAAAAACGAACCGCATACCCCTGCGGGGAACCAAAAGCCTTCAACCTAACCTATCTACTATTCTCGTTAATCCAAAACACTAGAAAATAGCGAAAAATTATACAAAAAGCAAAGACAAACTTTTGCAATAACTCTAGGTAGAATACATAAACCTCACCTTTTTATTCAAAATTATGGGCAATATTTTTGGTCATTTATTTCGCATTAGTACTTTTGGCGAGTCTCACGGCGGCGGTGTGGGGGTTGTAATTGATGGTTGTCCTCCACAACTAGAAATTTCGGCAGAAGAAATTCAAGTAGAACTAGATAGAAGGCGCCCAGGACAAAGTAAAATTACAACTCCTCGCAAAGAAGCTGATACCTGTGAGATTTTATCAGGGGTATTTGAAGGCAAAACGCTGGGAACGCCCATAACAATTTTGGTACGTAATCAAGATACCCGTCCTCAAGATTACGACGAGATGGCACAGAAGTATCGACCTTCTCACGCCGATGCAACTTATGATGCAAAATATGGTATTCGCAATTGGCAAGGTGGGGGTAGGTCGTCAGCACGTGAGACAATCGGAAGAGTCGCAGCTGGTGCGATCGCTAAAAAAATTCTTCGTCAAATCGCCAATGTCGAAATTATTGCTTACGTTAAGCGCATCAAAGACTTGGAAGGTGTAGTCGATCCCAATACTGTCACCTTAGAACAAGTAGAAAGCAATATCGTTCGCTGTCCTGATGCTGAATGTGGCGATCGCATGATTGAATTAATTGAGCAAATAGGTAGACAAGGCGATTCTATCGGCGGTGTCGTAGAATGCGTGGCGCGAAATGTGCCGAAAGGTTTAGGCGAACCAGTATTTGATAAATTGGAAGCTGATATCGCTAAAGGTGTCATGTCTCTCCCTGCTAGCAAAGGCTTTGAAATTGGTTCCGGTTTTGCGGGAACGCTATTAACGGGAATTGAGCATAACGACGAATTTTATATCGATCCAAATGGTGAAATCCGCACACTAACAAACCGTTCTGGTGGTATTCAAGGCGGAATTTCCAATGGAGAAAATATCATTTTGCGAGTTGCATTTAAGCCGACAGCAACAATTAGAAAAGAGCAGAAGACTGTAACTCGTGAGGGTGAAGAAACTCTATTAGCAGCAAAAGGACGACACGATCCTTGTGTATTACCGCGTGCAGTTCCAATGGTTGAGGCAATGGTAGCGTTGATATTATGTGACCATTTGTTACGGCATCATGGGCAGTGTAAGGTCTTGTAGATATGACATCAATATATTATTATCCCTCTTCTGTCACTTTCCGAAATAAGCAAGTAGTTCAGGAGCTAAATTATCCAGAAACATAACAGGGTTTAAATTGATTCATTTCGGCAATTAAATGATTGAATCCCAGTAACAAATGTGAATTAGGGAAAATACTTAACCAGGGATAAATTAACCAAAATAGGAATAGTGGTTGGATAATGAGACGCAGATTGTTTAAAGTATTCTTCCATCCAGATTCATGGTTCCATTGCGGATGATTAGAAAAATCCACATCACTATTTTTTTGTACCTCAGTCTCAAGTTGACGAGATTGATTTAAGCTTAATAAGACTGGAGAATTTAAACTAATCATCGTGTAAACACAAAAAATAATCTCCCACCACCTCTGAATATGTTGGAAATTAGTAAAACGGTAATCTGTCCAGCCTAGTTCCTGTTTACACTGTCGAAACCCATATTCTACCCAGGTTCTTAATCCATATAAGTCACCTAAGATTTTCTTGAGATTACCTTGCAGATTTGTCTGTACTGCTCGCGGTAATGTTAAAACTTGAGGAATGAGTGTATTCTATAAACTGCATATCTGATGCTAATTTCATCAGAGTATTGTGGATTAATTGGGATTTCTTTGAAGGATTTTAATACAATTACAACCCGATAAAGCTTAGAGTATTTATATTGCTTTTCTTGGATATCAAAACGCAAAATATTTTCTAGTGGATATTCAATAACTTGATTGCCACGCAAACTTTTACGTTCGATAAATACCCGATTGATACTCTTATAGAAAGTGCAGATAGTTACAGGTGAGGTTCCAAAATAAGCTGCGATCGCCATAATAATTAATATAGATAAATTTAAGAAAAATAAATAATTTCGCTGATTTTGCTGTACGAATAGAGAAGTTTGACCAGAACTGATAAAATTATTAGTTTTCAAGGTAAGTTCCCAATCCTCTTCATAGCTAACATGGGATAAAAGAGGAAAGTCTTGAAATGGAGTCACAATTATAACTTGATAAGTTCTCCCCCCTTTGCTAGTAGTCTTTGTCAGAATGTATGCTTCTCTGGGGTCAAAGATTTTGAGTTTCTTCATGCTTCCCAGCAAATTAAACCGCCTCAATTCACAGTTAACTTGAGTTGGCGAGACGCGATCGCAATTGAGACTAACTGAAGCAGACTCAAAAAATAAGCAGTAAATCAAAAAGCCTAAACAGATAGTAAAAATGCAACACCCGATAAACCAATATCTGAGTGGTCTATGCTTTAGCTGCAATCTAGTACGGGTTTCCTCTACAATTTTCATCAGTGCCTGTATATAGAATACTTAAGCCTTGAGTAGAGTATGCCCTTAGTAATCCATTCACCGATCGCTAAGTCTAAGTACTAGGGAGGATTTATTATCAATTGCTAAATAAGCTTTGGCTAGCTGGTAGATAATTAGGGCAGAAAGCTATAGCTAGAAGCATGGAAACCAAACAACTAGGAAAAACTGGTGTCTTTGTGAGTGCGATTGGCTTGGGTGGTATGCCCATGTCAATCTCTAATCGCCCTCCCGAATCGCAATCAATCGAAGTTATTCATCATGCTCTGGATTTGGGTATCACATTTATTGACACTGCCGACTCTTACTGCAAAGATGAGTCAGAAAAACACCACAATGAGCGACTAATTCACAAGGCGCTTGCTAGTTACAAAGGCGATATTAGCCAAGTAATTGTGGCAACTAAAGGCGGTTTAATGCGCCCCGATGGAAACTGGACACAAAACGGCAACCCAGAACATTTACGCGAAACAATTCGATTTAGTTTTGAGGCGTTGGGTGGTGATAAACCCATCGATGTTTGGCAATACCATTCTCCCGATCCTAATTACACCATTGAAGAATCTCTTGCGCCTGTGAAAGAAGCAGTAGAGGCAGGTTTGATTCGGTTTGTGGGAGTTTCTAACTTTTCCGTTGAACAAATTAAGCGGGCGCGGGATGTAGTAGATATTGTCTCAGTGCAGAATCAATACAGCCCTTGGCAACGACAACCAGAAAATGATGGAGTGTTGAAGTATTGCGAACAGCAAGGATTGACATTTTTGCCTTGGAGTCCCTTTGGTGGTAGATATCGCCATCAGGATTTGCAAAATATCCCTGCGATCGCTAACTTAGCTAAAGAAAAAGGTGTGTCACTATATAATATCGTTCTAGCTTGGTTGCGTTCTAAGTCGCCCGCTATTTTGCCAATTCCTGGAGCTAGTAAGGTTTCTAGCATCGAAGACTCACCACAAGCTATCAATGTGAAACTATCTGATGAAGAAGTGCAAAAAATTGATCGGGCAACTTAATCATCCCCCTAACTATTGACAAGGCTGTACTAAAACTCTGCGGCCCTATTGGTACACTCCAATAAACACATAGAGAAAAGACACGATCTTAGAAACACACCGCTTGCTAATGCGTGACTTTGTAGAGGCGGATTGGCAAGCGGTTTTTGTCTATCAATCCGATCCTTTGTACTTGCGTTACAGTTATTGGACGCATCGCACACAGAAGGATGTTTGCGAATTTATCCAGATGTTTATTGATGAGCAAAAAGAGCAATCAAGAGTGGAAAGTGAAGTAATTCTGCTTCTATGAGCTATTTATCTCAAACCTAATCTATATCTCCAGAGGCAACCGCATGTAATCTCTCAGTATCAAGTATAATAATCGTCCCACCCCGATGATAGCTAATTACTGACTTGAGACTTTTAATCAACCGCACACATTCTTCGTAAGTAATGCCGCTACTCCGAGCCATGCGATAATAAGACAACTTGACTTTTAAACACTTGCCTTGTGGACTTAATTCAGTTCCCGATTCAGCAGCAAAATATTGAATTAATCTGGCAAGGCGAACAATCGCTCTTTCAGAAACTAATCCGTGGACTGTTTCATGCAATTGCTGAATTCGACTGTTAAAAACCATCAGCATTCGTAATGCAATTTCAGGATTTTGCCCAATCGCTTTTAATAAAGCATCTCGTTCTACAGTGAGAATTTCACAATCAAATTCAGCAGTTACAGTTGCCGGGGAAATTCCATTTCCTAATAAAGCAGGAGCCGCAAAAATTTCCCCAGCAGCTAAGGTGCGGAGAATTGTTTCTTTCCCCTTCATTGCTGTTTTGGTAACTTTAATTGCTCCACTGACAACAGCATAGAGTTTTGCTGGTAAAGCATCACCTTCATGGAGAATAATCTCTCCTTTGCGATGGCGTTGCACCTGAGTGTAAGGTTGCAAACTTACTTTGTCTGCTGTTTCTAAACCTGCAAACACAATAATTTGCGAAAGTTGTTCCAGGGATGCCTGCATGATTAGCCTGATATTGCAAAGGCTGGACGATGATGAATCCAAGGGTTAGCCGCTTCTAATTGTGCTGCTAGGCTGATGAGTGTAGCTTCAGCCGCAGGTTTACCAATTAGCTGCACGCTCATGGGTAAACCCTTACTATCAAAGCCTACAGGAATTGCGATCGCAGGTTGTCCAGTTGCATTCGCAGGCGGACAAGGGGCAACCCACTCAATAATATTTTGGAATGTCTCTTCTGGACTCAGGGAAGCCCATTCCCCCACGCGGATAGGTGAATGCAGATAAACTGGCAATACCAGCACATCGACAGTATCAAAAAACGCCACAATCTGCCGTGCTATTATCTGCATTTGGGAAACTGCTTTCAGATAGTCAGCGACAGAACCTGTGCGTGCAAATAGCCAGCGATTCATTGGTTGCAAGGCTTCAACAGGAAGTCCCGCCGCAGCTACCCCGGCTTGCCAAACGATTTGAAATGGTTCGACTAAACCGCTAAAATCTGGAGATTTCTGTTCAACTTGATGGCCGAGTTGTTCTAATAACTGGACTGTTTGACGGACACCTTGCTGACAGTTGGCATCAGCTTCTCCCAAAGGAGAAATGCTAGTGTCAAAGGCAATTCGCAAAGCACCAAGTTTTGTCTGAGTCGCGGCGAGAAATGATGGTTCGGGATCTGGCAACCAGTAAGGATCGCCTGTGACATAGCCACTTATGGCATCCAAAAGGGCAGCAGCATCAGCCACAGTCCGGGCGATGGGGCCATTGACGGCAATTCCAGCGAGGCGTTCGCCTACGGGTGCTTTACTCACTCTGCCTCTGGATGGTTTGATTCCTACCAAACCACAACAAGCCGCAGGGCCACGAATCGAACCGCCGCCATCAGAACCTTGAGCGATCGCACATAATCCTGCTGCTACCGCCGCCGCCGCGCCACCACTGGAACCACCAGGGGTATATTCTAAATTCCACGGATTTCTCGCTGGCGGAAAACCCGTAGGTTCACTGTATGGAAATGAACCTAATTCAGAAGTGGCTGTTTTCCCAAGAATAGTAAACCCAGCTTGCTTAATCCGCGTCACAACTCCATCATCATAGTTAGGGATATTATTCAGTAATGCTGGATTTCCATAGGTACAGGTAACATCAGCTACAGCATTCAAATCTTTAATGGAAATTGGCACACCAAAAAATGGCGGTAATTCTGAGGTAGTTGTCAATAATTCTGTTTTGGCTTTGGCATCTGCGATCGCTAATTCTGCCGTCACCGTAAAATAACTTCCTAATTGGGGATTTAACTGTCCAATCCGTTCTAAATATATTTCCACCAACTCTAGGGGTGACACTTCTCGGCGACGAATTAATTGCGCCAACTCTAGTGCAGGGGTAAATGCTAAATCAACTTCATTCATAAGTTAGTGAATGGGTAATTTTGTCTTTCTCTGGGATTTTTAAACTGAAATTGTTACTTTAGCAGGATTTACGGGAATTATACATTTTATAGCTCCTAAGAGGTTGTTTGAAAAGCGATCGGCTGTGATATTAGGCACTTATTGATCCCCCCTAGCCCACGCCAGTCGCTCATGGGGGAAACCCCCTTGGCGCTAGCCTCTCCCTTTGGGAGAAGACCGCGCTGGCTCCCCTTAAAAAGGGGGGAAACGGAATCAAAGTCCCCCAATTGATCGGGGGATTTAGGGGGATCTAAAAGTATTTGATATATCACCAAGGACTTTTCAAGCATCCTCTAAGATTTGTCACTCAACTAGGATGCTCAGATGCAACAGATGTGGTTATGTTCTGACTCAAGCCATTTTAATTGTTTCGTATAAACTTTCGACAAATCCCTAAGAGGTATTTATGGCTAACCTAGAAATACTTGTTAGTGAATTGCCAACACTAATTCAGAGTTTAAAACTGACTATTGGCGATTCTAATGAAATCATGGAACAAATTATCTCGATCAATAATGCTCAGGAACAACTACGCAATATTAAGAAAATAATTATTCAAGAATTAAAATTTGATAATATCAAAAATTCTGCGATCGCTACACTTCCTCGTATAGGTACTGTAGCTAGTGTTGGATTAGTAGAGCCAGCGATCGCAGAAAAATTTGGACATTCAAAAACTAAAATATCATTAACTGATTTACAATCCAAAATCGATGGCTGGATTGAATGGGGTTATTTTTTGCAGGCAATAGCTGGTGATATTCTCAGTGACGATCGTTTGGTCAATCAACTAAATTTTGATATTAATCATCTCAGCTTATCCGCCCAATTTCAGTTAATTGCTGAGAGTTTAAAAATTAACTTAGTCTTTGAAAATTATCCTATTTTAGGACATCAAATTAAAAAAATTAGTAATTATCAAAAAGAATTAGTAGAATTACAACAAAAGTTAAATTATATTTTTGACACTATTAAAAATAGTCGTAGTTTATTAAATATTTTATTAGGGGTGTCTGCTTTCTTTGGCAAATCTGGTTTTGCCTTAGAGTGGTTAGACGATGACCACGAATTAATTATATCAAGTGATGGTAAATTTCAAGAATTGACGGATATTCTTAATGATTGTGATTATTTTCAAGATAAAATTGCTGCTTTAATTCTTCATAGTGAAACTTTAAAAAAACAAGCAGAACAAGCCCTAAAAAAGATTGAAGAAGAAAGTAGTAATAAACCAATTACTAGCCAGCATGTAGAGAAATCACCAAAACTTTCGACACCAAAAATAGTCCGTTCAGCTTTGATTATAGCTTCAAGTTTAGTAATTTTAGGTTTTGGTGGTTGGAAACTTAAGGAGCAAAGCCACCAATGGCAACAGACTAATCTAAGTTTAACTCAAGAAGGGAGTGCCTTAGCTAAGTTTAAATCTGCTCAAAAACTTGGCATGGAAGCTGCTTCTTTAGTTCAAAAACCACCACATCCTCTAAAAGTCTGGCAACAAGCCGAAACTAAATGGCATCAGGCAATAATCTTGTTAGATAGTATTCCTGATAAAACATCAGTTTCTCATAGAGCAAAGAACAAATTAGCTTACTATCGAATTAACTATAAATCTATCACTCAAAGAGTCATAATTGAAAAGAAAGCTTTAAACAACTTTGAATCAGCCCAAAAACTAGCGATAGAAGCTAATTTATTTGTCAAAAAATCACCTCATTCGCCATTAATTCGGCAGCAGGCACAAGATAAATGGAAACAAGCAATCAATTTATTAGAAGCAATTCCAAATAGTACGTCTGTCTCTATACAAGCTAAGGAAACACTTAATATTTATAAAACTAATTATGCGTCTATCAGCCAAATATAGCAGTTAGAACCTATTTATAAAGTAAATAAAAAGTTAGGGTGTGTTACGGCTGTGTAAGAATTTGAAGGTTTGAGAAAGTCTAATTTAGCCATAACGCACCATATTTACCGGTGCGTTACGCGCTGCTTTAACGCACCCTACAATTTCAGGTTTACTTTATAAATGGTTCTTATCGCTCCGATGAGTATCAAGTTTTAATTAATTGAGAAGTAAGTTCGTAGTAAGGATTTTAGTCCTTGTTTTCTAAGGACTGTTCGCGCAGCGTTCCCGCAGGGTAGTACTTACTACTAACATTAACAATTACACCTTAGAACGGTCAGTCAAAATCTCATAACCAGTATCTGTCACCAAAACTGTATGCTCAAACTGAGCCGACAAAGAATTATCCACGGTAACTGCTGTCCAACGGTCAGATAATGTCCGAGTGTGTCTAGAACCCGCATTTAAAATTGGCTCAATTGCCAGCGTCATCCCCGCACGAAGTTTAACATTTGGCATTTCGCGGGTACGGTAGTTGAATACTGAAGGTTCTTCGTGCAGGTTACGACCGACACCGTGTCCAGTGAATTCTTCGACTATACTAAAGCCGTTAGCTTTCACATGGTCTTCAATTGCTCCAGCTAAGTCAAGCAGGTATACACCAGCTTTTACTTGTTCAATGCCCTTAAATAAAGCTTCTTCTGCGACGCGAATTAATTTAGCAGCTTCTTCTGTCACTTCACCGACAGCAATTGAAATGCAAGAATCACCATGAAAGCCTTGGTAATAAGCGCCGGTATCTACTTTTAATACATCTCCCACGCGAATCACTTTCTTCGGGCTAGGAATGCCATGTACTGCTTCATTATTAATGCTGGAGCAGATAGAACCGGGAAAACCGTGATATCCTTTAAAACTCGGTGTTGCACCCATTTCGCGGATGCGTTTTTCGGCGTGAGCATCCAAGTCAGCCGTTGTCATTCCTGGCTTTACTAGCTCGGAAATTTCTTTGAGGACAGTTGCCACAATTGCCGATGATTGTCGCATGATTTCAATTTCACGCGATGATTTAATTTCAATTCCTCGTCCCTTTTTTTTTGATGTTGCAGGCTGAGTTGTTTGAGAAAGTAAGTTACTGAAAATGTTCATAGGAAATTAATAATTACTGGTGGCTTTGCCGATGAAGTATGAATGCTTTCTCTAGATTACTTGAGAAATAATATCTATAATTTAAGTTATTTTAATCCCTGATAGGGATTCTTGCAGTTTAACTGCGTAATGTATATATAATAACACATTAGCCTCCTCCTGATATTTTAGACTTCAATCAAAATTGCTCTAACTTCTTTTTCGCTGCCCATTATAAGATTTCGCTCAATTATCTTTAAATTGAAATATTAGACGGTTATTCAATACTAAGTCTAAGAATTTTTAATTTTTTATGGCAATTTCTCCAGTCATACCTGCTTCGGTATGTCCAGGTATTGAACAACGTAAGCCATAAGTTCCAGATTTCAGAGGCACAAATACCCATTCTGCATCAGCACCCGGCTTGAGTTCCAGTTCGTGAATGGCTCCTTTGATTTCTACTTTGCCTGCTTGAACTTTTTGTGTCCAGATGCCATCGGCAAAATCTTTAGCAGTAAAATAGTGCTTCAGTTGGCTGGGATTGGTAAGCCGGAGTTGATAGCGTTTACCAGCCTCGAATTCTAGATGATTTGGCTCAAACTTGAGTTCGTTAGCCAAATTACCTAAGCTAATTGTAATTTCTGTGGCTGGTTGCTTGAGTAAATCGCCAGATAAATTCGCTGCTATTGCTGGAGTAGCAGCGATAAAATTTAAGCTTAGAAGCAACGTTAATATCACGTACTTTCGACGTAATATTTGCAGCCAAGCAGTGTTTGGGAAAGTAAGAGATGTAATTACAATTTGGTATAAATGGTTGTAAATTTTCATCGGTAGTCCTCAAAAGGCAATGCTGATGAGCAAGAACAATTAATAGATAACGGTAAAAACCGCTTTACCTATTCTTTATTATCCATGCCCAGCGCCCATCTCTACCTAATACTTTTTTCTGCTAACACAGATGGCCCAGCAGTCACGACTACGATTTTATCTGGGTGGAGTAATTCACGAGCCGCTTGATTAACTTGCTCAAAGGTGACTTTCTGGAGTTTGTCAGTAAAGGAATGTAATTCTACTTTATCTAGTCCATACACCTCATTCATCAGAATTCTATCTGTTAATTCTTCTGGGTTTGCCAGGGAAACGTTGTAGTTGCTAATGAGGGTGCGTTTAGCTGTTTCTACTTCCAGTGCAGTTACGCCTTGTTCATGGATTTGCTGTAGTATTTGACGAGTACTAGCGATCGCTTTACTGCTATCTTCTGGACTAGTTTGCATTTCTATCAAAAATGTGCCTGCATTCTTCCCAGTATGGAAGTAGCTATAAATTCCATAGCTCAAACCTTGGCGATCGCGCACTTCTGCACCCAGTCTACTAGATAAGGTATCGCCTCCCAAAATCTGGTTCAATACTAGGGCTGCATGAAACCGAGGATCGTAACGGTTAATACCTGTGTAACCCATATATGTCACAGCTTGGGCTTTACCTGGTAAGACTGGGTTGACACTGACTATTTTCTGTGGCATTGATACCGGGGGATATTTTAATGTGGGTGCTTGACCGCTAACTTGCCAGTTACCAAACTCATTTTGAATGAGCGATCGCACTTTGTCTAGATCAAAATCTCCCACCAGCGCCAACACTGTCGTATCTGGACGATAATGTTTAGCTTTGAAATCAATCACATCCTGGCGCTGAATCTGCTGTAAACTCTCCTCTGTGGGAAAAGTATGTAAGGGATGTTTTTTCGGGTAAATTGACTGAACAAATATTCTTCTGGCTACTTCTGATGGCTCATCTAATTCCAGTTGCAAATCTGTTAAAGTTTGTTGACGATGCAATTCTAATTCTTGTGCGGGAAAGGTACTATTTTTAACAACATCTGCCAATATCTCCAGAATTACCGGTAAATCCCCCGCTAAACTATCACCCTCGATATGTACTCCTTCACGATGGACTTCAAAGTTTAGACTCGCGCCTCGTTCTGCCAAAATTTTGGCAATAGTTAAGACATCTTTACTTTTAGTACCATTTAGCAAGTTATCTGCCACAAAAGCAGCTAATCCTGCTCGTTCTTCTGGATCGAATTCTGTACCGGCTTGAATATAGCCACTTAAAGTAACGGTAGGCGTACTACGATCGGGTAACAGTAATATCCGCAGTCCGTTGGTAAGTTTAAATTCCTGTGGTAATACTTGAGCAATTGCATCTGTAGCCAAATCCACAGGCGGTAAGTATTTCGATACCTCAGAAGGAAGCACAGGCACGCCAGGAGAGAAATTTTCGGTAGTTTGGGCTGAGTCTGGTTTGTCACCAACCCCTGTTATCTGCTTTTGAGTTGGTTCAAAAAAGCCTACTGTCCGGGATTCTTTTGTGAGGTATTTGTTTATCACAGCTACAACATCCGTCGGCTTTACCAGACTAACAGCAGTCAAATAGCGTTCTGTGTAGCGATAATCACCAACGGTTGTCTCATCATTACCCAATCGCATTGCTTGAGAGGTGATATCACGGTTACTCAGAATTACATCTGCTGTTAATTGGGTTTTGGCTCGTTCTACTTCTTCAGTTGTCACACCTTTTTCTGCTACATTAGCGATCGCGCTACTCAACACTGAATCAATTTTTTTCAAATCTTGTTTAGAACCAGCCGTCACCAAAACCTCATACCAGCCAGATTCTCGCAAACTGGTAACGGATGCTGTAACTTCACTAGCTAAACCTGATTCCACCAATGCCTGATAAAGTCTAGAATTTCGTCCCTCTGTAAAGATGTAATCCATCACATCCAGCGTTGGTACATCTGGTTGATTCGCATCTGGTAGCGGATACACAACTTGTAACAGTCGCCCTGCTCCCGGTTCTCGCAACACTATGGGAGATGAGGGAGATGAGGGAGAAATAACTCCTGCCGCCGCTCGCGGACTCGCTACCGCTGCGCTATCCTGCCTCTTTGGTAGTTTGCCAAATACTTCTTTAATTGTTTCAAGGGTATTTCCGGTTTGAAAATCTCCAACAATCACTAAGACGGCATTATCAGGACTGTAAAAATTGCGGTAATATTTCTGTACTTGCTCAACTTCAAATTTCTCGACATCAGCTTTGGTTCCACCTACAGGCAACCCATAAGCATGATTAGGAAACACCGCCTGCATGACGGCACGGTTGAGGCGATATTCTGGACTATTTTCGTAACCTTGCAACTCAGAAATTACTACTCGCTTTTCACTCGCTAGTTGTTCTGGCTCAATCTGAGAATTTTGCATTCTGTCTGCTTCTAGCACTAAGAGCGCTTTTAGCTTGTTACGTTCCACAGTACCGTAATATGCAGTTTGGTCATAGCTGGTGAAAGCATTGGAATCACTACCTAAAGCACTAAACAAACGGCCAAATTGAATGGGGCGATTTTGAGTACCTTTAAACATCAGATGTTCCAACTGATGAGCAATGCCATTCACGCCCGGTTCTTCATTGCGTGAGCCAACCTTGTACCACACTTGCACCGTCACCACTGGCGCAGTATGCACTTCCTTTGTTAGGACAGTTAGACCATTTTCCAGCACTGTCTTACGGACGTTTTCTGTCAGTGTTGAGGGCATTATTCTTTTTACTAGGAAGGTTGATTGGTATTTTTCTTTGTTAGATATGGCTGGATGTTGGCTATTAGCCGATTGCTCGCTCAATAAAAAAACTGCTACTAGCCATAAGCTTAAAATTAATAACGGCAAGGGATATTTATAAAACCTGGAAAATCCATACATTTATTTAGCAGGCATTGCTGTAAATTAAGTTACATAGTTATTTTTGTGAACGATCGAGTTTAATCTGGCAAAAAAATCTGTTACTGAAGTAACAATACAGAAAAACAATATATTAGCAATAAAGGTAATAAAAAAGCTAAATTACGGGAGTTTTGCTAAAACCCGAATGAATTCCAAAGGTAAGCCATCGGTATCGGCGATAAAAGCTACTTCGTAAATGCGATCGCCTATTTGCTGTTGTGTCGGTTCTAAAAGTACCTTCAACGGTTGTAATTCTTCGGTTTGACTCTCAGCAGCAAGCAATACACGTTTTTGTAGATTTGTCAACCAACTAGGCAAATCTGGTGTAATCTCAGTTAAATCGAACGAGAGATGATAGTATCCCACATAATGCTCGTCAGCAAAGGCATCTGGGGCTGGTTTTGGTTCGGGAATTTGGATCAGTTCAATTCTGCCGCCCAACCCTTCCATCCAGCAAGCTAGCGTGTAGCCTGTAGTAAAGCGTTCCGAAATTGTAAACCCTAAATGTTCGTAGAAAGCGATCGCTCGGTGAATATTCGCAGTCCGAATAGAAGCATGGTGCATAATTTGTCCTTTATCCTTTGTCAGTTGTCCTTTTTTGTAAAAGTTGCGATCGGAGGTTTTCTCCGATCGCAACTTTGCACTTTGTACTTTGTTATTCACCAATGACAAATGACAAATGACCAATGACCATTACTCAAACAACCTGAAATAGGGGTAGCGTACAGGGACACCAGGCTCTTTTTCCAAGTCAAAGTTAATCACTTCCCAGCATGGATCTTCTGAGGTATCGGGGCTAAACTCCACGGGTAAGCCGTATAGTCGAGCAGCAGTAGCTTCCGGTTGTCCAGAACGCCAAGGTGTGCTGCGTTCTAAATAGCCACTCATCAATTCCTGATAGCGTCGAGCAATAATCACTTTTGTTGCTCGAAAGCCTTGGGTATACAGCTTATCTAATGCTTCGTGAATTTCAAAGCGGATACCATCAGGATGAGTATGTTGTCTATACCATTCATTATTCCACCTCCGCCAATGACGGCCCGATTGCAAATGAACTAACTCACCATTTTTAGGATTAGCTTCAAAAGCGCCATGACGCGGACACAAATAGGTATCTGTTAATGTCAGCGCCTGAATAGTCTGGCGACAATGGGGGCACTGTATTTCCGGCCCAAACATCGGGTACTGAAAGCCTGGATTCATCATGAAGTGCGTACAAACATAATTTCGTCTTCACCAGCACTAGTGGATTGGATTATACACTTCGGCTCCACCACTTTGGGTTAATTGCTTACTGCTGCACAGACACGCAGTTGCAGCATAAACATTGTTCACGAGTGTTTTCCTCACCGTAGAGGCTTGACGCTGTGATATTCTGGTTGTGCAACCAGCCTCAAAGGTTGGAGTTTATCCAGTGTTCCTGAGTACCATATTTATATTCTATCGTGTCTACCGCTTCTTACTGGACATCTCCTGATTTTTCTCAAGCTGCCTTCATCGCAGCCAATGCTGTTGTTATAGGTTCGGTAAATATAGCAGCAGGGGTGAGCATTTGGTATGGAGCAGTAGTTAGGGCAGATGTAGAACGGATTGAAATTGGCGAATGCACAAATATTCAGGATGGTGCAATTCTACATGGCAATCCTGGTTTTCCGACAATTTTAGAAGATCATGTTACCGTAGGGCATCGCGCTGCGATCCATTCCGCTTACATTGAGCGTGGAAGTTTGATTGGTATTGGCGCAGTGATTTTAGACGGGGTACGAGTGGGTGCTGGTAGCATTATCGGTGCTGGCGCAGTTGTAACCAAAAATATACCTCCTTTGTCACTGGTTGTAGGTATTCCTGGCAAAGTGTCACGACAAGTAACAGACGTTGAAGCCGCAGAATTGATTGAACACGCTAAACGTTACCAAAAATTAGCTTTAGTTCATGCTGGTAAAGGTACTGATATCGGGTTTTGCAAGTCGTAGAGAGTCCTGAGTGCGGGACGATGAGGGAGAAATAACCAATGCCCAATGCCCCATCCCCAATCCCGCATCCCTCATAATTTAAACATTCTTTACATATATGTTGGGAAAAATTGCCCACTTCAGCTAAAAATAAAAATGAGAGCAGTTGACAAAACTTTAATTTCTACTTAAGAGAGAGGTTCTAGATATGGATTCTATCGATTTCCGTATAGCGATCGTTTTAGCACCAGTTGCCATTGCTGCTAGCTGGGCAGTGTTTAATATTGGTGCTGCGGCTTTAAGACAAATTCAAGGCTTTTTGGATCGGGAAGCCTAAATTC
>NZ_NOLK01000175.1:0-15846 GCF_002245985.1 Nostoc sp. 'Peltigera membranacea cyanobiont' 232 | reverse complement strand
TATCAACCGCGCTAACCTGGGTATGGAAGTAATGCACGAGCGTAACGCTCACAACTTCCCTCTAGATTTGGCTGCTGGGGATCTTGCTCCTGTTGCTCTTTCCGCTCCTGCTATCAACGGTTAATCAGGTTAATGATAATCTGAGATACTTTGTTCGCGATTATCTGTAAGTAAAAAACGCTCTCCCGAAAGGGAGGGCGTTTTTGCATTGGTTAACGTTCATTAGTTCAGAATTTAGGCAATAATTATCAAAAAGTAAATTTTACGGGTAATAATTGCTAGCAGCGCAGATAATTGCCTCAAAGCTCAACTATAAGGAGAAGCCAATAATGATTTTACACCGTGGGCGTAGGGTAGTAGCTGCTTTATTGCTGTCAGTGGTACTACTTACAACCGCCTGTACTCCAAAAACACCTGGACGTTTTGACCAGGCCCAAAAAGAAAGCACTCAACAAAAAAGCGGCCAAGGGGTTGCTAAAACCGCAACTCAGGGTAGCGAATTTAATAAACTTTTCCCAGAAGGTGGTGATGGCTACCAGCGTGTCTATACCCAAGAGAAAAAAGGCTTTGCAGAAGCGAAGTTGAAAAAAGGCGGTAAAGAACTAGCGTTGCTATCTATTTCTGATACTACAAGTACACCTAGTTCAGCAGCAAAGTTCTCGAAGAGTACCAAAAAAATTGGCGGTTATCCCGCAATCGAAGTTGGGAAGACGCAAACCGCAATTTTGGTAGGTAAGTACCAAGTAAAAGTACTTTCCCGCGATCCGTCATTTAAAGCTAGCGATCGCGCCGATTGGATAGAGAAGTTTAATCTGAATCGTCTGGCTAGCCTCAAATAAGCCGGATTACTGACATTGAAGATAATAAAATCTAAGTAAGGAGATTTTTGTGAGCAAATCGATTTTTGAATTGGTTGATCAACTACCAACTGGTGGATTGACTGTTTCTATGTTGAAGTCCCTTGATTTTGTTGCTCCTGGAGAGTGGCAAAATACCGTCGGCTTTGTCAATACCATTAAGACCGTTACAGGCGAAGACGACGAAGATTTAATTCAGCAAATTGGTGAAAGAGCGATTTATCTATTCAACGACAAGTCCCAAGGATACCAAACAGCTTTGTGGCTATATCAAACCGTTGATAATACAGATAAAGCCCTTGGTGCAGCCGCTTTAGCTAACAAAGTTGGTGAAAAAATCCCTTTATTGGGTTTTTTAAACTCTGTCACTCCCAAACCAGACAAAGCCCAAACCATCGATCTGACATTAAAATTAGTGGCTGAGTTGGTGGCTTTTTGCCAAATTAACGGTATTCCTGGAGATAGTATTGGCGATTTTGTCGCCTCTTTAGGTGAGTATAGTGGTGAGTCACTCATCCGCATGGTGGCGTTAGTTTGTGTTGATGGTTTGATTCCTCTAGGGCCAGACTTCATCAGCAAAGCAATATCTGGGCTTAATCAAACCAATCCACAGGAGTTAGAACAAAACTCGACTTTCCAAAGCATCAAAGATGTGATTCCAGGGAGCAATGCTGGTAGTAAACTCAACTTTATCGGCGAAAGCTTTGACTCAGTTAAAGGTTGGATGAGTGGTATTGTTAGCGCGAATAATTTAACGCCACACAAGGTAGTTAGCAATTTGCAAGGTTTTATTGATATTGCTGATGACAAGTTGGACTACCTGGCTGCATTCTTGGATGTATCAACAAATTATTATGAACACACTGGTACGCAAACTTTAGCACATCGCTTAATTGAACGAGCGGTAGCTGAGATTTAGGTTATTGGGAAAGTGGGAACCCGCATTTCTCACAAGCTTCAGGCGTTTGATAGAGCAGAGGGGCAGAGGGGCAGAGGGGAAAGAACTTGGTATTTGAACTCTCCCCTGCACAAGCACGGGCTTTGAGAGGTGTGGTGAGAAATCCGGGGGAAATAGGGAGTGATGGGAGAAATAACCAATTCCCAATTCCCAATTCCCATTAGGGTAAATGCAAATCTGCTGCGATCGCATACAAGTAAGGTTGAAAAATAGCCAAGTTTTCTAGTTTATCAAACTTACCTGTTTGCGTACCTGTGTCAAATGCAGTGGTAATTACATAAAGTTTTGTGCCATCAAAAGCAACATGACCGATATGTTGCTCTTGTACTCCACCTTTTTGCTTAAGTCCGGCGAACCCATAGCGGATTCCCTGAAGCTTACCAATGGGTACTGGTTGCGGTGGGTAGGCTGAGAAAGTAATCTCTTTGCCATATTCACTCTGACGATCTTTTGCAAAAGCAGTGTAGTGATCTGTAACCCAAGCTTTGAGTGCTGGTAATACCTGGGTTTGATACTTAGGACTTTGATAATCCACTTGGGAACCAATTGGAATATCATCTGCTACAAGTTTCTTTCGGAAATCCTCATTGTTTGCTAATGGGTAAACGTTAATCTCAACTGTACCCAAACGTTCCCCTTTGGAGGAGATACACAATAACGGTGCATTTCCTTCACAAGGAGCAACTTGCCAGTTAGTTGGAGCAGCAGCGTTTCCCAGTATTTTCTGCCAGATATTTCCCTCTTTTGAGTTGACAAGTTTGGCAACAGTAGGAGGTTTTACCGCTTTGGGTGGAGAAAATTGGGGAAGAACAAATTTTGCTCCCAGAGGTATCGACACTACCAAAATAGAACCTAGTAATAAATGATAAAGTCGTAACATTTTTTCAAAATCCAGAGCCAAGGATTGCAGACTAACGATATCTACAATACTTTATGGGTATAAAGGAAGAATACATTTATATTGCTGCGAGTTCCGCAAATGGAACTCAACAAACTATAGCGCTTCTTTATGCCTAATTCTTGTGGTTCGCTGGAGGTATGGCAATAATGAAGAGATCCTGGCTGCATTTAAAATCGAAGGGCAAATTTGCTTGGACTTGTTAATTGAAGCGAGAACGTTGTTGACGACGTTGCTTATGCCTAGCAATTGCTTTACGCTTTTCTTTTTCTATTGGTGTCTCGAAGTGACGCTTTTTTCTCATATCTTGGAAAATTCCTGCTTTAGAAACTTCCCGCTTAAATCTTCTCAAAGCTGATTCGATACCTTCATTCTCCCCTAAAACTACCTGTGTCATTCTCATTTCTCCTTAATGTGGATGAAGAGTTTAAGGCTAGATAAAAAATATTGCAGCAGAGTTGAGCCTTGGGCTTTACCTGCTGGAGACTCTAAATGTAGAATTATTCAGGAATCGACTTTAGTAGCGATTATTGTTGCGGCGGGCATTACCACCACCCCAGTTACCACGAGGAGAGTTGCCTCTATCCTCACGAGGTTTAGCTTTGTTAACTTTTAAGTCACGTCCCATCCATTCAGCACCATCAAGTGCATCAATGGCGGCTTGTTCTTGTGTGTCTGATTCCATTTCCACAAAAGCGAACCCACGAGGCCGGCCTGTTTCCCGATCTGTGGGTAGTTGAACACGATTTACTGTTCCGTATTCTGCAAAAGCCTGCTTTAGGTCATCTTCTGTAACCTGATAGGACAGGTTCCCGACATAAATTGACATATAAATCTCCGAATTCAGAGAGTGTAGAGAGTTAAATTCGGAGAGATGGTTTTTAGAAATCAAAACTAGTTACTCAACCGAAAATAATCTTTATGTCCATGAGTCTAGCACAGGCTTCCGCCTTTGAATATCGTCTCATAATGAATTTTATTCCCAAATAGAATCATTAAGACAGGTTTACAGGTCTGCCAATGATGGGATTTTTTTGTTTGTACTATGAAAGTTACATTTTCAAACAGCAAATCGTTTTTAAGTAGCGATCGCTTAGGTATTTAGTACTTTGACAATTTAGCTGTGGACTAAGGAGTAAAGATTATTATCGGTAGTGGGTGTAATCATAACATGCCTAACTCTCGTAAAAGCAAATTAAAAAATATTCATCCTCAAATGCCCCATTAGCTGCGATCGAACTGCGCTAAAATCTTTTCTGCTTCCTGGCACAGGGCTTCGTGATATTCACCATTACTAGCTAGCAAACCTCCCCATTGATTGATATCACCAGTGTTATACTGCAACGGAGTCCCGTCAAAATGCGTAAACTTACCACCAGCTTCTGTTAAAACCAGTTCTGGAGCTGCGATATCCCAGTCTTTGGGCGCAGACTTACCAGAAAGGGAAATATAGATATCTGCTTGTTGCTCGACAATAGTGGCGATTTTGCAGCCTACACTACCCACACCTTTCTGGTTTTGACAGGGTAAATTTTGTAGCAAGTAATCTAATCGTTGGTTGCGGTGAGAGCGGCTAACGACTAAAGTTAAATCTTCAACTCGTTTACCTAACGACACTTGTAAAGGAACAGAGCGATCGCGGGTTTCTACAAATGCGCCCCCACCTTTGGTAGCATAATATAACTTTTCTGCCTCTGGTACTGCCACCACAGCTAATACTGGGCGTGTTTCCTTGACTAAAGCAATATGAACTGCATAGTCACCAGTTTTTTCGATAAAGTCTCGCGTACCATCTAAAGGATCAATTATCCATACCCAAGGGAAAGAAGAGTGTGCGCCAGTACTTGGCAATTGATAAGTTTCTTCGCTGATGTAAGCAAAATCTTCATTACCCAAAGTTGCTTGTAGCTTCTGCAAAATATATTGACTCACAGCTACATCGGCAACGGTAACAGGCTCATTCTGTTTATATTGGACTTCTAAATTAGGGTCTTTTGCGGTGCCGTGGTAATACGATCGCAGTATATCTGCTGCGCCCCAACCGATCTCACGAGCGATCGCTAATATTTCTTGTAAGTCTTTCATTAATTTAGCCCAATTAAAAATATGTATAATCTGAGTAGAGACGCACTTTGCGATCTAACAGTCTTAAAATTACGAATTACGGTAGCGAAGCGGGGCTTAGCCCATTACGAATTACGAATTACGAATTACGAATTACGAATTACGAATTATTTTAAATCCATCCAGCGCCGAGTACCAAAAAATTTGCAGGAATCAGCTGCAATATTAGCTGCTAGCGCCAGTGTATCAGTAAAACTTTCCCGTAAAATGTAATGACAAAAAGCACCGTGGAAAATATCTCCAGCCCCTAATGTATCAACTGCTTGAATCTGTGGCACATCTACGATACCAGTTTTAGTGCAACTCAAGTATTCAATTGGTTTTTGTCCGTGGGTAATGGCAATGTGAGGAGTATTAAATTCGCCCAGATAAGCAAAAACGTCTTCTCCAGTCTGGCAGTTAGGGGGATAAAAATTAGCCGAACAGATGGCATAATCTACAAACGGCAGAATTTCCTCAAATCCAGCTTTCCAACTACCACCATCAATTACTACTGGAATGTTCTTGGCTTTAGCCATTTGAGCTATGGAACAACTAACCGCCATCTGATGTCCATCAATCAGTACTATATTGACATTTGACAAAATATCTGGCGGGATAGATGCTTCGCTGGCTGGAGTTTTGACAGCATTGATGGAAACCACCGCTCGTTCCCCCGTGGCTTGGGTGACAATGATTGAGGAGACAGGCGGTGCTAAATCCGTGGTAGGCTCAAGGTCTGCGATCGCAACTTGGTAATTTGCCAAATCACCTCGAATTAGCTGCGTCATTGGGTGAGAACCAACTACACCTAAGACTGTTGCCTGATTACCTAAATAGCTGAAAGTTACAGCCGCGTTGGTTGCTGGCCCACCTGCCGCTACAGTATAGTCAGTAGCGACAATCTTCTGATTATTCTTAGGGGCAGAGTCCGCAAGGTAAATCAAATCCAAGGTTACTAAACCCACAAATAACCCCCGATCTAATTTTGGATTTTGGATTTTAGATTTTGGATTAGTCATCATATATTTTCCTATAGGTGCATAAATTCTTATTTTTAACTCCTGTCTCCTAACTCTCCCTCATGCAAACCGATCCAAAACCAGGAACACTTTATGTTGTCGGCACACCAATTGGCAATCTGGAAGATATAACCTTTCGGGCGGTGCGAATTTTGCAGACTGTAGATATCATTGCTGCGGAAGACACCCGTCATACAGGGAAACTCCTACAACATTTTCAAGTTAAGACTCCCCAAGTGAGTTACCACGAACACAATCGTACCAGCCGCATTCCAGAATTATTAGAGCATTTAATTAACAATAAAGCGATCGCTCTTGTGAGTGATGCTGGAATGCCAGGTATTTCCGATCCGGGATATGAACTGGTGAAAGCTTGTATTGAGGCGGGAATTTCAGTAGTTCCGATTCCTGGTGCTAGTGCAGCAATTACCGCTTTGAGTGCATCTGGATTACCAACAAATCGATTTGTCTTTGAAGGCTTTCTCCCGGCGAAAACTCAACAGAGACAAGAACACTTAGAATCTCTGCAAACAGAATCTCGCACATTGATTTTCTATGAATCGCCCCACCGCTTGCGAGATACTTTGCAAGACTTAGCAGAAGTTTGGGGAAGCGATCGCCAAATTGTGCTGGGGCGAGAGTTAACAAAATTGTATGAGGAATTTTGGCGGGGGACAATTGCCGAGGCGATCGCTCACTACAGCCAACGAGAACCCCAAGGTGAATATACATTAGTAGTGGCAGGAATTCCAGCCAGTCAGCCCCAATTGACAGAAGAGGAGTTGAAAGCCGAATTGAAACAGTTAATTAGTCAGGGAATATCGCGATCGCAAGCTAGCCGTCAGTTAGCAAAATTTACCTCCCTTCCCCGTCGCCAACTCTATCAACTAGCTCTTTCTATAGTCCTCACTCCTGAGTTGTGAGCAGCTAATACCGCTTAAACATCCTCTGAGTTTATACCTTGGCTCGATCTTGCACCAATCCGAATGATGGGATTTAGTCACTCAGTATTGAATCTAAAACCCTTAGTTTAGCAATAAAGTTCAATAAAAAGAATGTACTTTTATTGCGCCTGGATTAACTAAATCTGGGTTTATACGCAGAGGTGCAAGATATGAGTAAATTAACTACTTTCAGCAACCCATAAATCATCTATCGATTCTCAATAATTACAGACATGATGTAGCAAATGCCAGTCAGTTTAACAGTAAATATACAACTACAAAACAAATTTTTCCAGACAATTCCCCCCACTGTTTGGATATTGGGATTTGTCAGTTTGCTAACAGATATTAGCTCTGAGATGATTTATTCTGTGTTGCCCTGATTTCTGGTATCAGTTTTAGAGGTAAATGTGTTAACTGTGGGTATCATCGAAGGCATTGCTATATATTATATATATGCATATATATGCTGTACTTTATCCATAATTCTTTGTGAGCAAGCTTTTTAAGACTTAATTGTAAAAGTCAGATGTAGAGAAGCTACTACGAAACTTCATTGCGCGATAATAGCTATAAACTACGAAAAGTTACGTTGCCATAGCATTGTAGCTGTCTATTCTCATCTCTAATATTACTGAAATTATAATTATAATGTTATACAAGAATTTAAATATCATCACAAAAGTATCTGCTAATCTCCTCTGTAAGCTTTTAGGACAGCCTAGTCTTAGTAATTTAGAAAGTCAACTGCACGATCGACACGTTCAAATTCAGCAGATAGAAGAGCAAGAAAGGGCGCTTTACCGAGTTATTAGTAAAATCCGAGCTTCGCTTGAGTTAGAAACAATTTTTCGTACAGCTACTAAGGAAACTTGCAAGTTACTTCGTGTCGAGCGGATTGCAGTCTATCGCTTCTACGAAAACTGGGGTGGAGAATTTGTCAGCGACTTCGAGTTTGCAGAGACTGGATGGGATGATGTCGATACATTAGGAAAAAATACAGTTTGGAATGACTCTTATCTTCAAGAACATCAAGGTGGACGGTATCGTAATAATGAAACTTTAGTTGCTTCAGATGTCTATACAATAGGCTTGTCTCAATGCCATTTAGAAATTTTAGGACAGTTCCATATTCGAGCTTATGCAACTGCACCAATATTTGTGGGAAAAAAACTGTGGGGAGTGCTTGCAGCTTATCAGCATTCACAACCACATGAATGGAAACAATTAGAAATTCAGTTTCTGTCTCAGATTGCAACACAGTTAGGATTTGCAGTAAAACAAGCAGAATTTTTAGCTCAAGCAGAACAAAAAGCAGCAGAACTCTATAAAGCGAATCAGCAACAGAATATTCTGTTTAATTTAGTTGCTGAAATTCGTGAATCTCTGAATTTAGACACCTTGTTTAAGACTACTGTACGCGAAATTCGGAAAGCTCTCCGTAGCGATCGCGTCAGTATCTTTCGATTTGACCCGGAATCGAACTATACTGCTGGGGAATTTGTCTGCGAGAATGTATTGCCTGACTACGATTCTACGATCGCCATCAAGGTAAAGGATGATTGTTTTGGTGAAAAATATGCAGTTGCTTATCACCAAGGGCGGATACAGGTATTATCAGATATTTATCAAGCTGGGCTAAAGGATTGCCACCTTCAACTGTTAGAGCAATTTCAAATCAAGGCACAAATTGTTGCACCTCTAATGAAAGGAAAAACCTTATGGGGATTACTATGTGTTCATCAATGCTGTTGTCCGCGGAAATGGAAAACATCTGAAATTCAATTTATCCGACAGTTAGGTGCTCAGTTTAATGTAGCTTTAGAACATTCCGAATTATTAGAGCAATCCCGCTCTCAAGCTAATCAACTTGCTCAAGCAAACCATGCTTTAGAAATTGCAAATTCTCAGCTAGAAAAAATCAGTAAGCTAGATGCTCTAACCCAAATCGCAAATCGTCATTGTTTTGATGAATTTTTAGAGCAGGAATGGAATCGACTAAAACTAACTGGAAATTATTTATCTTTAGTTCTATTTGATATTGATTATTTCAAGGATTATAACGATTCTTATGGACACCTAGCTGGAGATGAATGCTTAATACAAGTTGCTCGTGCAGCCCAAGCTGTATTAAAGCGTCCTACCGATCTACTAGCTCGTTATGGTGGTGAAGAATTTATTGTCATTTTGCCAAATACGAACGAATCAGGTGCGATTAAACTGACTAGGTTGATTCAAAAATCTATTCAAGAATTAAAGATTGCCCATAAAAAGAAAGATAATTTTCAATATTTTGTGACCGTCAGTTTAGGTGTTGCGACTCAAAAACCAACAGCTAAAAGTTCACCTCAAGAATTAATTAACGCAGCCGACAAAGCTTTATATAAAGCTAAAGAACAAGGACGCAATCGGTGGGTTTGTGCTGCAAAACTCTAAGTCTGGGGGGTAGATTGCTGAGAGCGGTATTAGCGCTACCCAGCAATAAAAGGGTTCCCAGGCACTAATGCCAACAAGCAATCAGTTGTGATTTTTTTGCCTCACTCCTAACTCACTTGCGGCTTGATGTATGCGATCGCATGTTTCCAAACAGTATGCTGACTGTTTTCATCAGCAATAGAGATACACTGTGGGTCTTGCCATAAAACCTTTCCTGTGAGCACATCGCCAGTCAGCAGCTTTAATTCCACTGGCGTTGTTTGTTTAATCAGGTTTTGGACTTGTCTAATACTGGGTAAAGTGGTGTCAAATTCGGTAAGCATTTTGAGTAAAGATGAACCTACAAGGCAAAATAAAGAGTAACTAATCCTTGATAATTCATCCTTGAAGAAATGGCAATCGAATTTACTAAGTATCATGGTCTAGGCAACGATTTTATTCTGATTGACAATCGCTCGTCATCTGAGCCTGTAGTGACTCCAGAGCAAGCCATCAAGTTGTGCGATCGCCATTTTGGTATCGGTGCTGATGGTGTCATTTTTGCCTTACCTGGAGAAAACGGCACTGACTACACCATGCGGATTTTTAATTCCGATGGTTCAGAACCAGAAATGTGTGGCAACGGAATTCGCTGTTTAGCTGGCTTTTTGGCAGATTTAGAAGGCGAATCCCGGAATAAAGATTCCTATCGCATTCATACTTTGGGTGGGGTAATGACTCCCCAACTCTTATCTGATGGTCTAGTTAAAGTAGACATGGGTTTACCCAGGTTACTCGCTAGCGAAATTCCGACTAATCTTGCACCTGCTCAAGAAAAAGTAATTTCTCAGCCGTTGGAGGTGGTAGGACAAACTTGGGAAGTCACCTGTGTAAATATGGGAAATCCCCACTGCATTACTTTTGTGGAAGATGTCGCAGCAATTGAGCTAGAAACCATCGGCCCGAAATTTGAGCATCACCCAGCTTTTCCCCAACGCATAAATACCGAATTTATTCAAGTGGTACGCCGTGACTATTTGAAAATGCGGGTGTGGGAACGGGGTGCTGGGATTACCTTAGCTTGCGGAACTGGTGCTTGTGCTTCTTTAGTAGCTGGAGTATTGACTGGAAAATGCGATCGCACTGCCACTATAGAATTACCAGGTGGCCCCTTACAAATTGAATGGTCAGAAGTAGACCAACGGGTTTACATGACAGGCCCAGCTGAGAGGGTATTCACTGGGAAACTATAACCAACTTCCCATTGGTGTTATGCAAGTAGCAAACTTATTTCGAGTGTAGTATAGCCTTTACTAAGGAACTGAAGTGCAGCTTAACCTTACCCCGATAAAGAATAAGCTTTATTTCCCCTCTCCTTAGTAAGGCTACGGTGTACACACAAGTCGGAAAAACTTCATCCACCAAAGATTTGCGGTGAAGCAGGGGTTGGTATTACTATAAAATTGTTAAGATTCACTTTTTTTTGAGGATTGTATGGGGGGATTAACATTAGATTTGGTAGATTCTTTACTAGAAATTCCTAGATATATACCGCCTAAAATTAGAACCAACCCTAGCAAGTTAAAAATACTTAATTTTTCTGAGAAAACTATCCAAGCAAGAATGGCAACAATCAATGGATTGAGTAACAATAGCAAAGAGATAAATCCTGAAGAAAAAGTTTTCAAGCTGTATACAATTAGCCCATGACCCAAGGCTTCACAAATAGCAGCTAGTGCAAATACTACTAACCAACCTGACAAAGAAACTGGGAAAACTTGTTTTTCAAAGATTAACACTACTGGGATCATCAATGAAGTTGCGATGACACAGCGCCAAACAAGAATGGTAATAATTGAAAACTTATTGCGGATTTGCTCGATAAGTAAAAAATTGGCTGCATAAAATATCGATGAGATGAGGGCAACAGCATCACCTGTAAAATTATTATTAGAGCGTAATAAATCTTCAAATCCAACTGCGATCGCACCGAGCATGGCTAATATTAAACCGATGATAAATTTGCGCCCAAAAATTTGATTAAAAAATAGCCATCCTCCTAATGTTGTAAATAGCGGATTGAGGCTACCTAACGCATTAGCATTAGCAGCACCAGTCTGAGTTAGCGACCAAGTCCAAGATAATCGCCCTAATACATGAACTAGACCCACTGCTATTAAAAACGCTATCTCTTTGATTGGATAAGGCTGCTGTGGTAATATAGGTTCATCATCTCTAATCTGATTCCGTGCTTGGTTAATTCCACTCCATAATCCAAAGATAATAGTCGCTATCCATAAGCGATTAAATAATGTAGTAATTGCGCTCATTTCATTAACAGCAATTTTAATAAATATTGCTGTTGTAGATAAAGCTAATAATGCAATGATTACTATTATTATCGGTAGGATATTTGAAGTTTTTTGAGGTTTTTCGTCTGTGAGGTTTAATTGATTTTCTACCATTTAGTTTATATTGATTAAACGAACCGCTAAGGGAGAAGGATCAATTATTAAGTATAAGTTTGGCATTACTCAGATAATAGTGCCATAGAAGTCTTGTAGCTACCGCACGCCACGGTCGCCAGTGCTGTGTCATTGCTTCTAGTTGAACTGGTGTTGGACGTGTCGCCAAGTTTTTGAGTTTTTGTAGAGCGATCGCGATCGCTAAATCACCTTTAGGAAAGACATCAGGACGTTGCAACGCCATCAGCAAATAAATATCAACTGTCCAGTCTCCAATCCCTTTAAGATACTTTAACTCAGTTCTGATTGTCGTTTCGTCCATTCTTTGCAGCTTGCTGAGGTCAAGCTGACCAGTTGCGATCGCCTGAGCTAACCCACGGCAATATAGAATCTTTTGCCGACTGAATCCAATCCCTTTTAATTGAACATCATCCAATGTCAGAAAGTTTTCTGGTGTCAGAGTTACAACAACCCCACATAGTCGGGTAAATACAGCTTTTGCAGCTGCTAAAGAAACTTGCTGTTCCAAAATTATGCACAACAGCGTTGCAAAACCTGGTTCTCTTTTCCATATAGGTGGAGGCCCCAGTGTCTCTAAAATCCCAGCCAAATCGCTGTCAAGATTGGCAAGCACCATTAAACCACGGGTGAGACTTTCTTCAGTCAGCGATTCTAGTTCTGGTGTTTGAGTCATCTTTAAGTAATTTCGATTCTTGTATAAGTAGTTTTTGTTTGCGCTCAATTCCCCAGTGATAACCACCAAGACTGCCATCACTCCGCAGCACCCGGTGACACGGTACAATCAGCGCGATTGGATTAGCTCCACAAGCATTTCCCACAGCGCGGACTGCTTGGGGTTTAGCAATATCGCGGGCTATATCAGTATATGTGCGGGTTTGGCTATAGGGAATTTTTTGTAATGCTTGCCAAACCTGTTTCTGAAACGCTGTCCCACGGACATCAAGTGGTAAATCAAGATGTGTTTTATCTCCCGCAATCAAGTCGAGGATTGCTTGTATCCATTCCTTGTGTATCTGGTCATCACGCATGATGTGCGCCTGGTGAAATTCCTGATTCAAGATGCGTTCAAGTTTGTCTGCTTCATCACCTAGTTTAACGGCGCAGATACCCTTCTCTGTTGTTGCCACCAGTAAATATCCTAACGAACATGGAGCGATCGCATAAACAATATTGATTGTCTTTCCAGCTTGTTGATAAGTTTTTGGTGTCATTCCCAGTTGCTTAGGTGCTTTCTCATAAAGTTGGCTACTTGAACCATACCCCGTATCGTAAACTGCATCAGCTATTTCCTCTCCTGACTGGAGACGCTGCTTCAATCGTTGGCTACGCAGCGCATCTCCATATTGAAAAGGGGATACGCCAATTATTTGCTTGAATACCTTTTGCAGATAACTGGGACTCATTTGCACCTGAGAGCTTAATTCCGAGAGGGTGGGGATGCGATCTATTTGCGTTTCAATGTATCGACATGCTGCTAAGACTTTTGATTTGCCTATATTTGGAACTGTTTCAGATTGTGGCTGACAGCGCTTACAAGGACGAAAACCTAAACTTTCAGCCTCTTGTGCGGACTGGAAAAAACAAACTTGATTCCGATTTGGTCTGCGACTAGGGCAAATAGGTCGGCAATATATGCCTGTCGAGCGAACACCATAGAAAAACTTGCCGTCAATTGTGGGATCTCGATTCAGAACTGCTTCCCAAAGAGTTTTTTCTAAAACTGATGTTTGTTGTAATTGCATTCAGTCTCCTTAGATATACTACAAAGTATCCACTCTGAAATAGCCATTTTTTGTTTTTAGATATTAGGAACTCTGTTTATTCTTTTGATAAAACTAGACTAAATGTATTGATAAACTAGTTTCTATCTGATTATTGCGATCGAAGTTCGCTAGTCTGGGCTATTCATGAAATTTAATCATGACGATCTAGTTCGATCGTTATTGTCTCAAAAATATCCTCAGTGTAAAGTTATAAGAGCTAAGTTAAAACTGGCAGTGTCTCAAAAAAGTGTCATTGACCACTATTTATAACTAACTATTTCATTACTTCCTCCTCCCTCTGGCAAATGGTTCACCCGATTGGGTGAATGCGATCGCCTCATCAGGAACTACTCTGAAAGAAGGTGCAGTTTTGATTCTGTTAGCGATTATGCCTACAGAATCAAAACTGTTAAGTTGGTTATTCTGGCTTTCAATTGTACATCAATAGCTTGTGTATCAAAGGGTCAAAGAGTGGATGAAACCGTTGTAAAATCGCTGTATACACCAAATTGTCAGCAAGAGGCTATTAACCTGCTATCAAATTTTGCTGCCAATTTACCAGGAATAATTTTCCAAGTTCTGCAACAGCAGGATGGTTCTGTGTTAGTCCTTTATGTTAGTTCTGGTTGTGAATATTTGTATGAAGTAGAACCAGAAGCTTTACAGGCAGACTTTCGGGTGATATACAATCTGATTCATCCACAAGATATAAAAGCTTTTACAGAATCTATAGCTGTTTGTTGTAACACTGTTACACCTTGGCATTGGGAAGGTCGCATCATTACGCCTAGTGGCAAACTTAAATGGATTCAAGGTACTTCACAACCGGAACGACAAGAAGAAGGTGCTGTGCTTTGGAATGGCTTCGTTTTAGACATTACAGACCGCAAAAAAGCCGAAGAAAAATTGCAAGAGAGTGAGGCGCGGTATAAAGCAATTTTGGATGCTATTCCTGATTTAATGTTTCGCATTAGCCGCGATGCTGAGTATCTAGATTTGAAAAGTGAAGGGGCAAATATCACTCTTTCGAGGGAAGAAATAGTCGGGAAACATGTGCAAGAGTTATTGCCTAGTGATGTTGCAGCAATTAGCCTAGAAGCGATCGCTAAAACTTTAGATTCTGGAACTTTACAAACTTGCGAATATCAACTAACAACGCCTTTGGGAGTCAGAGATTATGAGGCGCGATTGGTAGTGAGTGGTGAAGATGAAGTACTAGCAATTGTGCGAGACATCACAGAACGCAAACAAGGAGAAATCGCCTTACAAAATCTGGCCCAGAAATTTGCCAAAGCTTTTAGTTGCAGCCCCGATTCAATTACCATCAGCACGCTGCAAGAAGGGCGCTTTATCGAAGTTAACGACAGCTTTGTGAAGCTTTCCGGTTATGAGCGAGATGAAGTGATTGGTAAAACTTCCTTTGAGTTAAATCTTTGGGTAGACGATCGCGATCGCCTAAATTTGTTACAGGAGTTGCAAGCCACAGGAGTTGTTCGTAACCTAGAAGTTGAATTTCGGCAAAAGTCTGGCAAGATAATTACAACACTGCTTTCAGCCGAAGTTATTGATTTGGATGGTGTTCCTTGCATCTTAGCAGTCCATCACGATATTACAGAACGCAAACAGGTAGAAGCGCAATTCCTTCTTTCAGCGCAACGCGATCGCTTGTTGGCAGAAACCTTAGTGCGAATTCGGTCTTCGCTTAACCTAGAAGAAATTCTGCAAACCACCGTGACGGAAGTCAGACAATTTCTGCAAACAGATCGAGTGTTTATTGCTTTAAATAATACCAAGTTAGGAATCAGAACTCTTGCCGAATCAGTAGATCCCAAGTATCCATCAGTCTTAGGTTGGTCTACTAATGATGAAGCTTATTTACAAGAAGTGCGAAACTTACTAAAAGATAATCTTGTGCGTGTCGTTGAAGATATCACAGAAATGTCAGTATCTCCGAAAGTCCAAGCACACTGTCGAAAATTTCAAACGCAGGCTAGCTTGGCTGTACCAATTATGCTAGGTAATGAATTATTTGGGGCGTTAATTGCCAATGAATGCTCAGGTTCGCGTCATTGGCAGCCAATAGAAATTGATTTGTTAAAGCAGATGTCTGAACAAGTAGCGATCGCCATTCAGCAAAGCAAGATATACCAAAAACTCGCAGAACTTAACACTAATTTAGAACACCAAGTAGAAGAACGAACATCACAGTTGCAGCAGAAAATGCAAGAAGTTGAAAAATTGCATCGCGTCAAAGATGTTGTTTTGCACACAGTTGCCCACGATTTACGAACTTCAGTGATGGGTAACTTGATGGTGTTAAAGAATTTGTTAAATCAGGGAATGGGGGCTAGGGACTGGGGACTAGGGACTGGGGATCGGGGAAAAAGGGCACAAGGAAGA
>NZ_NOLK01000174.1:0-15910 GCF_002245985.1 Nostoc sp. 'Peltigera membranacea cyanobiont' 232 | reverse complement strand
AGACGGGGTGAATGTGTCTAAAAATACGCTTTGTTCGTATATCTGAGAACCTTGTAGTCTGAAAGTCTTTCACCGCAATACTTTCAGGCTATCTTGCCCCTGGTGACAGCTTCGCTATATTTACCCCTTATTGTTACACCAGAGGGTACAATCATCAGTGGACATCGGCGTTGGAAAGCAGTGTCATCTCTTGGGTGGGTAACAGTTCCCGTTGAAGAAAAAGAGTTTACTGATGAAATCGCTGAATTAGAAACTCTGTTACTGGAGAATGCTAACAGAGAAAAATCTATAGAGCAAAAATGCCGGGAAGGATTAACTTGGGAAGCTATTGAGCGAACTAACTCTCGTCAGCGTCAGGGAAGTAAAGGATCTGGCGTGGGAAGTACTAGGGATGTCATAGCAAAGAGGGTTGGTATAGGAAGTGGTATTAATTATGAAAAGGCTCGTAAAGTTGTATCAGCTATTGATGAGGCACTTTTAGTTGGTAATCTTGCAAAAGCAGAAGCATTACGAAAGAAATTGAACCACAAAAGTGTAGATGCGGCTTTCAAAATGATTAGCAGTATTGAAAATACTAGTGAAGCACAACAACATACACAAATGCAGTGGATATTAGCTAAGTTAGGTCAAAAGCTTTGTGGTTCCGTATGGATTGCTTCTAATGATCGCTCACGTATGTGGGAGAAAGAACAATTGGGAAACTTAAGTATTGATTCTTTCCCGCCATTAGGAATTGGGAACGATGCACAATCAACAGTTAAGTACATTGATGTAGTTTGGTTAAGTGGTAGTCATCAAATTACTGCGGCATTTGAGGTTGAACTTACTACACCGATTTACTCAGGTTTACTAAGGATGGCTGATTTAGTCACGCTTTGTCCAAATTTAAATTTTCCACTTTATATAGTCGTTCCAGAAGCACGTACTAATAAAGTCAAGAAAGAACTTAGACGAGCTACTTTTAAAAATCTAAAGCTCGATAAGAAATGCCGTTATATAGTGATTGAGAAGTTAATGGAAAAATGGGATGCCATCATGGAAATTGGTACAAGTGTAGATTCTATTAAGACAATATCCCATAGTTTTGATAGTGACTTATAAATGCGATAATTGTAAATATAGGTAGAAATCACTCTATTTTAATCTTCTCCCTGACCCAAGCGCGAAATGATTTAAGTAAAGCAATTTCTCCCATACTTTTACTTTGGTCAATAAATCTGCTTATCTCATTCACTGAAACTATAGGAAAGGCAATACTAAACTTACACTCGACATATTGCCCTTCTATCAACTGAGAAAATTTTAAATTTTGCCCGTCGTATCTCCAAAGTTCAGTTACACCCAACGCTGAATAAATCCCCAGTTTGTTAACTGAACTACTGGTAATGTCAATCTCAATTGCTAAGTCAGGCGGCGGATCTGTTTCTAAATTTAGTGTTACTCTACCTCTGACTTTAAATTCATTTTGTATATAATAGCAGTTATCTGGTTCTATACCTCGAAGTGCTAATCGCCGCTTCAGTGTTGTAGAACCAGCACTTTTCATTTCTACTCCCACTTCTTCAGCTAAAGCGAATATCAATCGGTCAAACTGAATTTTAGGATTTTCGTGTTCAAAAAGTGGAGTCATGATTTCTAAAACACCGCAGTCATAAGCAAACCGAGAACCTCTATCTTCACCTGTATCTCTCAGCAAGGCTTCAAAGGTTTCCCAGCTAATGTTCTGTAGCACTGTTCTTTGTTCAGCAGGAGTTGACTTGACAAGCATATTACAATACTTCTTCTGTCAGGATATTAGATAAAATCCCAATAATTTTACCTATGTTATTAATATAATACTCGCTCAAGTCGATTTCAATCACTTGCTCAATGAGCTTCAAAAACTTCCAGTTAGTTCCAGTGGTGACAGTTCCATAAATTGCCTGAATGTTATTACCCTCACGTTCATTAAACAATTTAGCTGCTAACATTTCTGCTACACACTGACCTAATCCGGCATTGATATTTTCTTTTTTCGCTTCTACAATTGTCACAACTGGCGCGTTCAGAATTAGTAACTCTGGTGAACGGCTAATAATAAAATCGCAGTTTCCATTTAAACCTTGTGCTGAATCAACTGTAAAATCGATACCAGAAAATAAACTTATTTGATTATTTAAATATTTCCTCACAGCAATTAAAATAGGCGCAATAATCATCTCTGAACGGGATTTTTCAGTATTACTAGCAAGAGCTAAAGGTACATTTTCCCGCAATAGTTCTGTAAGTAATGGTGGACACTCTACTTCATGTACAGATGCAAATATATCAGTTTTATCAGAAATAGTTAAACCAAAGGTTTTTCTAACTCTATCTAAAGTAAAGTCACTGTATGACACTTTAGTTTCTCCTGTAAAGAATCCAGATAATTAAATTGTGCCAACTATTAGCAAGATATGTTGCTGATATTTGGCACAATTAGTATCTGAATATTTTGTAACTTTAATCAAGGAAACCTGCAAAAAAGTCGAGAGTTTCTTTCAGGGCTTTGATGAAAATATCAATTTCCTCGCGGGTGTTGTAGAAAGATAGACTTGCTCGTGCGGTTGCAGCAAGACCTAAATAACGGTGTAATGGTTGTGTGCAGTGGTGTCCAGAACGGATGGCAACGCCTTCTTGATCTAATAATGTAGATAAGTCGTTAGCGTGAACTTCTCCGGCGGTGAAGGATGCAAGAGCGGCTCTACCTTCCCCTTTAGCATTTGGTTTGGGACCGTAAATTCTAATTTGGGGAATTTGTTCTAATTGTTGGAACAAATAAGCTGTTAATTCTGCTTCGTAGGCGTGAATTTCATCCATGCCAATATTGCTAAGATAATCTATCGCAGCACCAAGTGCGATCGCTTCCCCAATTGCAGGTGTACCGGCTTCAAATTTATGCGGTAACTCTGCATAAGTAGAATGGTCTAAATATACCTCTGCAATCATCTCGCCACCACCAAAAAATGGTGGCATTGATTCTAACAATTCCAACTTGCCATAAAGAAATCCTATTCCAGTTGGAGCGCACATTTTATGACCAGATGCTACCAACCAATCGCAATCTATCTTCTGTACATCGACAGGATAGTGAGGAAGACTTTGGCAAGCATCAACTAAAAATTTAGCACCATATTTGTGTGCGATCGCAGCAATTTCTGCCACTGGGTTAATACAACCCAAAGTATTAGAAATATGCACTACTGACACCAACTTGGTTTTGTCAGAAATCAGCTTTTTAAACTGTTCCAAATCAAAAGTTTCTTCTGGTGTCAATTCTACAAATTTCAGGACTGCACCCGTTTTTTGCGCCACCAATTGCCAAGGCACAATATTACTGTGGTGTTCCATCACCGAGAGAATAATTTCATCTCCCGGCTGCAAATTGTTCATTCCCCAACTGTAGGCTACTAGGTTAATCGCCTCGGTTGCGTTACGAGTGTAGACAATTTCCTGACGCGATGCAGCATTGATGAACTTGGCAATTTTATCTCTAGCACCTTCATAAGCATCGGTAGCTTTAGCACTTAGGGTATGGGCACCGCGATGCACGTTAGCATTATATTGCTCGTAATAATCCCGGAGGGTATTTAATACGAACAAAGGCTTTTGCGATGTTGCAGCATTATCGAGATAAACCAAGGGTTTCCCGTTGACTTCCTGATGCAATATCGGGAAGTCAGCGCGAACTTTATCAGCAAGGGTTTTGGTAGAGGTAAAAGTCATTGGTAGATTAGTTATTAGTCATTAGTCATTAGTCATTAGTCATTAGTCAGGGACTTTAGATTATTGACTGTGTTTAACAGGATTTCTCGCAGAGAAGGGACTGGTATTTTGTTGATAACTTCAGCAGCGAAGGCGTTAATTAATAACTTCCGAGCATCGTTTTCATCAATTCCTCGACTTTGCAGATAGAATATTTCGTCATCTTCCAATTGGCTAACGGTAGCACCGTGAGCGCATTTGACATTATCTGCTGTAATTTCTAATTGGGGTTTGGTATCAACTCTGGCTTTCGATGACAGCAGTAAATTGCGATTCAACTGGGCTGCATTTGTCAACTGTGCTGGTTTGGGTACAAAAACTTTACCATTGAACACCGCATGAGCGCGATCGCCTACAATACATTTATGCAATTGATCGCTTGTACCGTGAGGATAGTTTAGTGCGATCGCACTGTGAGTATCAGACAACTGCTTACCAGAAATTACCGTCAACCCATTGAGAGTAGTTTCCGTCTGCTCACCAGTTTGCAAAACTTCCAAATTGTGCCGCGACAACTTCGCCCCTAAAGTTATGGCATGACAAGTATATCGGCTATCACGAGCCTGTGCGATCGCAGTTTTCCCAATATGAAAAGCCTCTGCACCTTCTCGCTCAACCCTAGTGTGAGTAACTTCCGCATTGTCACCCACCCAAACTTCCGTAACCGCATTAGTAAAATATACTCCCTCTTCCTCCGCGCTCTCTGCGCCTTGGCGGTTCGTATACTCCTCAACCAACCTCACCTGCGAACCACCTTCCGCCACCACCAAACAACGCGGCTGCGAAATCGTCAGCGTCTCACCTGAAATAAACACCAAATGAATTGGCGTTTCAACCACCACATTCTTCTTCACCCACACCACAGCAGCATCAGTTATCCCAGCCGTATTGAGAGCAGTAAAAACTTCTTGCGCTCCCTCAGCTTGAGCTAAATACTGCCGTACACTCTCCTGTTCAACCGCAGACAAACCAGCCAAATTACTCACCACAACTCCAGATGGTAAATCTGTAACTGCGGATAACTCCGGCGCAAAAACCCCATTAACAAAAACCAAACGACTATTAGCTGCCTCTGGCAAGATCTCAAATTTCAAAGACGCAAAATTTCCCGTCTCTAGATTAAATTGCAGCTTTCGCAGAGACGACAAATCAGTAAACCGCCATTCTTCCTCGCGGGTAGTCGGGATAGTCGAGTGACGTACCCAATTAGCAGCGCTTTGGCGTAATTCCTGCAACCAACCTGCTGTTTTTGTTACCGTTACTTGATTTAACAATCCAGTCAGATAATCATCTCTATCTAACAAAGTCGATGTCAAACTGACTACATTTGAATTAGGTATTGGACTAGGAGATACTTGAATACTCATTACACACCCACCTCAGCAGCTGCAAATTCTTCTAGCACCCAGTCATAACCGCGAGACTCTAACTCCAACGCCAGTTCTTTACCACCACTTGTAATAATCTGCCCCTGTGCCATCACATGCACAAAATCTGGCACAATATAATCGAGTAATCGTTGATAGTGAGTAATCAAAATTGTCGAATTGTCTGGACTTGCCAGTTGATTTACGCCATTCGCCACAATTCTGAGTGCATCAATATCCAAACCCGAATCAGTTTCATCCAAAATTCCCAACTTTGGTTCCAGCAACGCCATTTGCAGAATTTCATTCCGCTTCTTCTCACCACCAGAAAACCCTTCATTCAAACTCCGACTGAGAAAACTGGGATTCATCTTCACCACATCCAGTTTTTCCTCAATCAAATCGTCAAAATCAAAAGCGTCAATTTCCTCTAAACCTTGCGCCTTGCGACGGGAATTGTACGCCACCCGCAAAAAATCCAAATTGCTCACACCCGGAATTTCTAACGGATACTGAAACGCCAAAAACACACCACTTCTCGCTCGTTCCTCCGGTTCCAACTCCAGAAGATTTTGCCCCTGGAAAATCACCTCACCGCCAGTCACCTCATACGCCGGATGCCCAGCCAACACCTTAGAAAAAGTACTCTTACCAGAACCATTCGGCCCCATAATCGCATGAATTTCACCCGATCGCACCTCCAGATTCACACCCTTAAGAATCGGTGTCCCATCAACATTAGCCGTCAGATTCCTTACTGACAGCACAATTTCGCTATTTTCAATAATCATTTTTTCTCTCTTCTTTTTTGGTTCGTAGTAGCCGCTTTAGCGCTTTTCTCCAGCGCTAAAGTGCTGACTACAATTAATTTTTTCAGTTCCTAGTGATTTCCCAGCACTAAAGTGCTGACTACAAACCCTATCCAACACTACCTTCCAACTTCAAACTCAACAACTTATCAGCTTCCACAGCAAACTCCATCGGTAGCTGATTGAAAACATCCTTACAGAAGCCGCTAATCATCATTGATATTGCATCTTCCGAAGAAATACCCCGTTGAGCGAAGTAGAATAACTGATCTTCCCCAATCTTAGAAGTAGAAGCTTCATGCTCTACTTTGCCAGTGTTATTTTGCACCTGAATATAAGGGAAAGTATTGGCATGGGCATTATCCCCAATCAGCATTGAGTCGCACTGGGAATAATTTCTCGCCCCTTTCGCTGTCGGATTGACTTTCACCAAACCCCGGTAGCTGTTACTAGAATTACCTGCGGAGATTCCTTTAGAAATAATTGTACTGCGGGTATTTTTACCCACATGAATCATCTTGCTGCCAGTATCAGCTTGCTGCATGTGATTTGTCAGCGCCACCGAGTAAAACTCACCCACAGAGTTATCACCCACCAACACACAGCTAGGATATTTCCAAGTAATCGCTGAACCTGTTTCTACTTGAGTCCAGGAAATCTTGGAATTTACACCCTGACACAAACCGCGCTTGGTGACAAAGTTGTAAATACCGCCTTTACCATTAGCATCGCCAGCGTACCAGTTTTGCACAGTAGAGTATTTAATTTCGGCGTTATCAAGGGCGACGAGTTCCACAACGGCGGCGTGTAACTGGTTGCTGTCATACATCGGGGCGGTACAACCTTCAAGGTAAGAAACATAACTACCTTCTTCGGCGACAATCAAAGTCCGCTCAAATTGTCCCGTATCACCAGAGTTGATGCGGAAGTAGGTAGACAATTCCATTGGACATTTTACGCCTTTAGGAATATAGACAAAAGAACCATCGCTAAACACGGCGGCGTTCAAGGCGGCAAAATAGTTGTCAGCAATGGGAACAACGCTACCCAAATATTTTTTGATTAATTCAGGGTGTTCTTGCAACGCTTCGGAAAACGAACAGAAAATAACGCCATCTTCCGCTAACTTCTCCTTAAATGTAGTAGCGACAGAGACGCTATCAAAAATTGCATCGACGGCGACATTTGCCAGCCGCTTCTGTTCAGATAGAGAAATGCCTAACTTCTCGAAGGTTTCTAAAAGGGTTGGATCGACTTCGTCCAAGCTGTTTAGTTTTTCTTTCTTGCGTTTTGGCGCTGAGTAATAAATGATATCCTGATAATTGATTGGCGGATACTTGACATTCGGCCAAGTTGGTTCCGTCATTTTTTGCCACTGACGATAAGCCCGGAGGCGAAAGTCGAGCATGAACTGCGGCTCGTTCTTCTTGGAAGAGATCAAGCGAACAACGTCCTCATCTAGTCCACGCGGTATAGTGTCGGACTCAATATCGGTGATAAAGCCGTACTTGTAAGGTTGGTTGACTAAGGTTTTGACAGTGGCACTCATCAGTAATAATCTCTCGTGTTCTGAACTCTTTTAGGATGGGAGACGGACTTTATCTTTAGCCGATTCCCATATCAGGTTACGCAATGGTTACACGGCTGCTAGAATAGTGGTGGAGACTAAAACAACAGCTTTGTTGTTTAACCTATCTTCATTTTACGCTAGATTAACAACAACAATGTTGTCAAAGTCAAATTTTCAAAGAAATTTTTGGGACGTTCGCTGAACGCCTCGCACCAACCATAAGATGGCGACTACCCACCAGTCCTCAACTAAGCAAGATATCCTTGAGTATCTGCACAAACACGAAAAAGCAACGGCTTTGGAGCTAGCTGAAGTTTTAGACGTTACCCCCCAAGCGATTCGTCGCCACCTCAAGGACTTGGAGACGGAGGAGCTAGTTTTGTATTCGACATCAATGCAGGCGGCGGGTATGGGGCGGCCGCAGCACCTTTATCAACTGAGTCGTCAAGGACGCGATCGCTTGCATCGAACCATGAGCGATCGCTTTGGTGATGGCCACGGTCATTTTGCGGTTTCGCTGCTAGACACCTTAGCCGAAACGGTAGGACACGATCAATTTAAATCGATTTTAGAGAAACAGTGGCAGCGTAAAGCTCTAGAATACCGCGATCGCGTCGGTAACGGTTCACTGCGAGAACGGGTAGCCAACTTAGTAGAATTGAGAAAAGCGGAAGGCTTCATGGCAGAGTATCACGCTGTTGATGTGAATGACAGCTTTGAGTGCGATCGCTTTATCTTAATGGAGCATAACTGCGCCATTTCCAACGTTGCCGAGTCTTTCCCCAGCATTTGTGGTCACGAATTAGAAATGTTTGCAGCCGTCTTACCTGATTGTACCGTAGAACGCACCCACTGGATTATTGATGGCGAACATCGTTGTGGTTATTTGGTACAAATTCGTCATTAGTCATTTGTCATTAGTCATTCATCATTCGTCATTAGTCATTTGTCATTCGTCATTCGTCATTTTCTAATACCCAATGCCCCATGCCCCATGCCCCATGCCAAACTAAGTTTCAAATAGAGTTTATGGACGTATTACCACAGCAACCATCAGCACAATTTTTAACGCTGGAAGAGTCAGCAAAAGTAGATGCGGCTTTGTTGTCTTCCCCAGAAAAGTTTTTAACAAGATTGACAATTTCATCACTTAAGCTTTTAAAGCATATTGCCCAAGAGTACGATGTTGCTATTGAAGATTTGACAGCGCCGCAACTAATTGCGTGGTTTGAAAAAGATGGTAGAATTCGCCGTGAGCAGGGAATTGAAGCTTCATATCTGAAATGGTAATTTGTTTAACAAATTTTCCAATTTTCCTGCGATTGTAATGCCTTTCTCCTAGCTTGGTGGTTGAGTTTCTAAAACCTCATTTTTATTTAACAAGGCAGTAGTTGCATTGACTATAATCTGTGCTGCTCCTGTAAAAAACGATCGCTCGATAGTCGCTGGAACATCGCTAGGTTGATGATAGTGCGGAGTTCGTAAATTTGCGGTATCTGTCACCAATACAGCACCCACACCCTGATACCAAAATGGTGCATGATCGCTGCGGAGGGTATCTGGTGTCAGTAAACCTTTAAAAGGAATTGGTAGTGTCAGAACTGCTGGCAGATTTGATTCTTGTTTATTCAGGGCGGTTGAGGGGAGCATCTGTGAGCTTTGAAAGGCATTCAGTAAAGGCAAATGTTCTGTATCACCAACTACTGCCAAAAAGTCACCCTTGTCGCTAGGTGGGGTAACAGGCAATCCGGCAGGGTATTTCTGACACCCAACAGTGTAACAAGCATAACCAACCATATCCATAACGATCGCTCCGCCTAAATTTTGTAAGCGTCTTGTCTTGCTCACAAAAGCTTGACTACCTAAAAGTCCTGCTTCTTCTTTGTCAAAAAAAGCTAGTTGTAACGTCCGTGGTGTGGGACGGGAACCGAGTAACCGTGCAACTTCCAGCACTACAGCGACACCACTGGCGTTATCATCAGCACCGGGGGATAAAGCAACAGTATCGTAATGCGCTGCTACCAGAATTGCTTTAGCGGGTTTGTCAGTTCCTGGGCGTTCAGCAAAAATATTCACACCCTCAGAGAACTTTTCTAATTTAGGTTTCCAGCCGAATTTTTTCAGTTCAGTTGTGATATAAGTGCGAGTAAGCGATCGCTCTTTTGTAGTGTAGCGCTGAAAATTTAACTTTTGGATATGGGTTAACAGCTTGTCAGTAGACACTTGTGGCGCACTGTCAACTTCCTTAGACTCTGGCTGTGGTTGGGGTGTTTCCACTGGAATGCGCTCAACAATTGCCGGTGACGGACGCTGTTCTAAAAACGTCCTACCTCTACTACCCACCACGGCAACTGCCATCAACACCAACAGCATCAGCCAAATCCATTTTTTCATGTGATTTATCCTTGGCTTCCTGACTTAGGGTAGCGCGAATCCCTAATCAGTCCACTTTTCTTAAAAGGGAAAATTTTTAGTTAACCAAGAGGCTATGCTTAATAAGAAAAGCAATGTGTAGAAGAAAACTATGCCCTAACTACACTAACAAGCAGGGGAATTAACTATACAAAACTTAAGCTGACTATTGTTTTGTTCGAGATTGGTTGGTTTAATTGGAGTAACCAAAACCCTAATATTTTTTTCATTGCGATCGCCATTTTCTTCAAAACTTACTGTTAAGTCACGAACTACGCTACTTTTTGTTGGACTAAATGTAGATAAATTATCTTTTATGCTTGATCGATTGTTTTGTACTCCTGACTTTAGTAATATTTTGACCAATATTTCAGTTGCTTCATACGCCATAGCAGTTCTATAGTTTACGTTACCGTACCAGTACTGTTCTGCTGGCGTAGAAAAAACATCTGCTCCAGGCTGATTAGGATACCAGTCAACAGCAATAATCAAGCGATTGTTGAGTTGTAAATCTTTAAGATTATTCAAGGTTTCCATCAGATAAAGCGAATTTGCACCCAAGATCAACTTATCTGTCTTCTCGATCACCTCAATTGCTCTATAAAATGAATTATTACTATCCTCTGTTTGACCATCAGGAAAAACAGCTAAAGCATCAGCTTGTTTGCTTTTTCCTAACTCTTGTGTCAAACTAAAGTTCGGTGCTGATAGTGAAGAGACACCAATAACTCTTCCTTTTTTATCTTTTTCTAAAACTTTTTTAAACTGTTTAAATAGAGATTTACTGAATTCTTCTTCAGGGTTGTAAAAAACAACAACTTGAGGATTAGGTTTTCCACTATTATTCAATAAGTGAGTGACAAGTGACTCGGCTTCTACTTGCGTTGAAGAGACAGTACGAAAAAACACTTTGTTATTGTCTCTACATTCTGAGCGCATACCAAACATGGTACTACCTGGAGAAATCACAACAAGATTGCCTTCGCTATATTGTGGTAGGGCAGAGCAGGTGCTACTAGAAGCATAGATAGTGTCCTACAACAGCAATAACATCTTTTTGATTCTTGGCGAGTTCAGTTGCTATGTTCTTAGCTTGAGATTTATAGTTGCCATCATCAGCAATTAATACTTGTAAATTTAACTTTGAATCTTCTGGCGCATTAACAGCTTTATCTTGTGCCTGAGCAACTCCAAGTAAAATCTGACTCCCGGCATATTTTTTCATCGGAGCCGCAACAGCAATTGTATAAAGAGTTGATTCTGGTCGATCCTTATGATTCTGTCGTGCTTGAGCGTTATTGCGAAATATCAGAATTTCGGGATCTTTTAGAGTTGCTAAAGCCGCAACTTTTTCAGAGTTTTTATCAGAAGTATCATTACGATATCTCTCTACAACATTTTTGGCATCTTTTCGGATGTTGTTAAATATTTCAGATGCTTGCTTATAATGCTCTTTCTTGAATTCTTGCATCCCTGACAACTTCTGACTATAGTAATATTTTGCTTTGGCTGATTCATCCTGTCTAGGATCAAGCAGAGGTTTTTCCCCAAAGCTAATGAATTTTTCCACATTCTGAATCGGAGGTGGTGGAAAAATTCGTTTTAATATGAGTGGGGAAGCGATCAAGAGAATTAATAACAGACTGATAATTGCCCACTCCATCCGGCGATCAAAGCGGTAGCGTCTGCGGAATAACAGAATCCTGAGTTTTCTAGTAATCTTATTTAGCCATGATCCTTTGGGAGGTGGTACAACATGGTCAGAAACTCCAGTAGATGGAGTGGGTGGAGGTTGGCGTTTCTTCCGCATACCTTCAACTACCCGTCGAATTTCCCGCGCTACATCGTTTAAAGACTCATCATTTAAACAGCCCTGACGAACAACAGGTTTACCATCTGTCGGCAAAGCCTGAAGATTTATAAGAGGCGGATGTTTCCAATCGCAGGGACGAAGGATAACAGGGATGACACAAACTTCACCGCGTCTGTGTCGTTCCAGTGCGAGGGACATCTCATTGTTATAACAATATTTTGAGGCAATAAAACCTGCGCTAACCAGTAGTAAGACAATATCTGCTGCCCTCAACTGATCTTCAATTTCATTCTGCCAGTTTGACCCAGGCTCAATCATCCGGTCATACCAAATTGTAATATAACCACAATTGATAAGACCAGCAAGATGATCTACCAGTTCACGCCGCAGCGAGTCGTCCTGGCGGGAGTAACAAAAAAATACCTGAAGTGACTCATCTACTACCCCAGAAAATGAGCGTAAATTCATTTTTAGTTATAAATCTAATAGCGATTATTCTGGCAATAACTGATTATACATTGAGACTCTTTACGTGGGAATATTGAGTTTCATATAAAACAAAAATATTGAGCAAATTTAATATGGCTGAAGTACAAGCACCCATATTTACTTAAATAATTGTTTTAAATAGTACCTTTCAACATTTAATAAGTGTTCAGGAGGTGCTCTTATTTACTAATTTAGTTGGGTCTAATAGAGGTATTATTCTCCACTTACTCCAAACAGGGGTTTCAATTCTGTGTTCGATAAGCTTTTGGCTTATTTGTTTGGCATCTTGCTCAGTCAGCTTTTGGTAAACTCCCTAATTTAGTATAAATTATTTGTGCAAGAGTTTTTTTATAGATTGACCCTGATGACAGAACATTCATGTTGAGCCTTGTTGCAATGGTCTTAGCAAGATATCCCAAAAGTACTCAGCGGCTCCTTGTTGAGACAATAATTTCTTCATATTCTGTTGGCTTGGAAAGGAAGCCATTCCTAATGGTTGCAGAAAAAGAGCGTATCCATCATCAACTATAGACATAGATTCATTAATACTATTGTCACTTCCTGAGGCATTTGAGGAATATGCAATATCGTTTCCATAAAGATGGCTAGTTCCTCTTATCCAAATTCGACATTGAGTAGCTTTCTTTCCCGCAATGTAGACAATAGCCGAAAAATGATTTGCATCTATACGTTTAAAATTTGTACCCACTTCTGGATTTCGGTTGGATAATTCAGCAAGTGAATTCTCAAAAAAGTTGGCTATGTATTCAAACAATTCCTCCACAAATTGATCCCTCTCTCGATCCAAGAATGTTTTGCGAATACGGAGATTGCTCGATCTTGGTATATCCAAAATTTGTGGTTTGACAGCAGAACCGTAACTTATGCTTGGTGGCGTGGAATCCTGACGGAGTTGTAGGCGAGTAATTGTCCCTTTTACAGCGTTGACTACTTCAAGAAAAGCATCGTCTTTATCGGGGAATTTTGTGATAGGCTTGCCATCAGTTGGCATGACCAAGAGCTTGCCAAATGGGGCACTGCGCCAATCGCATGGACGCAGGATGACTGGTATAATGTGGGATTCTCCTTGCTCATGCTTTTCCATCGCACGTTGCATTTCAATGTCATAACAGTAATTAGAAGCTAGAAAATCTGAACTGACTAATAAAAGAATGATGTCTGCTTCTTCCAAGTTTTTGCTTATTGCCTTATCGAATTCCTCACCAGCAGTTATTCGCCGATCATGCCACGTCTCAATGAAACCTTGCTTTTTTAGCATAGCAAGATGAATTTCCAACTCATCGCGCAGGGTTTCATCCCGATGTGAATAAGAGAAAAAAATTATAGCCATTCGACGATTATTAATTAAAGGCAGGTATTTACTTATTATTAATACCTTTATATCTTATACCAGTACAAAGGAACTAATTCCCTAGAGTAAATATCAAGTTTGACGGTTTGTCTTTTGACAGAGAACACAACTTCACGTAAAGTGCCGCACTAGAGGAGTGCTGAGTACTGAGCAAAGAAGAAAAGAATTTCTAATTACTTCTTCAAAATCTTTACTCTGACACTCAGGACTCATGACTCAGGGCTTTTATGGTAGATTTATTGCTGATCGCGATCGTGGGGTTCCTGGGGAGTTTTGGACATTGCTTTGGGATGTGTGGGCCCCTAACAGTGGCATTTTCCCTGTCTCATCAGCCGAAAGGGACATCACCCTTAGAAAAGTCCGACACTTGGCAACAGCAATTAAAATTTCATATCCTGCTAAACCTGGGGCGGATGTTGAGCTATGCTCTAGTCGGTGCTGGCATTGGGGCGCTGGGTTCGGTATTGCTGCAAGGTGGACAGCTAGCGGGTGTTGGTAGCGACTTCCGGCGCTGGATGGCAATTGTAACTGGCGTGATGCTGATTTGGTTTGGCTTAGGACAAGTAAAACCCGATTTGCTGCCACGCATTCCCGTGTTACATCCCCTATTGCAGGGTAGTTTACACGATCGCCTCAGCGCAGGAATGGTTAAGCTTTCCTTTAAAACCAAATGGTGGACACCAATGCTTTTAGGAATGACTTGGGGTTTAATGCCCTGTGGTTTCCTATATGCTGCCCAAATAAAAGCTGCTGAAACTGGCAATTTATGGATGGGTGGGGCAACAATGCTGGCTTTTGGTTTGGGAACTCTACCCACGATGCTAGGTGTAGGCATTTCCACATCGTTGGTAAGTAAAGACAGGCGCAGTCAGTTGTTTCGATTAGGCGGTTGGGTAACGCTCACCATTGGCATCATTACCTTGTTGCGGACTGGTGACACAATGGTAGATTACACCGGACACGCAGCGTTAATCTGCTTAATTTTGGCGCTAATTGCCCGCCCCATTAGTGGCTTTTGGGCTTCACCACTGCGTTACCGCCGGGGTTTGGGAGTAGGATCTTTTGTGCTTTCTGTGGTTCACACCGCCCACATGATAGAACACTCATTGCAATGGAATTTTGCCGCCTTTTTTTTCCTGCCGCCAGAATTTCAGTGGGGTATGGCTGCGGGTGCTGTAGCATTGATATTAATGTCCCCCGCCGCTTTTACGAGTTGGGAATCGTTGCAGAAATCTTTGGGCAAGCGTTGGCGACAGATTCATCTATTGGGTGTGCCAGCCTTGCTCTTGAGCGCCATTCATGCTGTGTTGATTGGTTCCCATTATCTGGGTTCCTCCCAATCAACTTGGGGAAATAAATTAGCGGTAGTACTGATGGGAATTGTTACTCTCGGTGTATTGCTAGTACGTTCGCGCTTTTTTTGGTCAAAGTTAGCCTTAGAAAAGTTTTATGTTCCCCCAACCAAATCGCGGTAAATCATCCTTATTTTCTGGCTCAATCCCAACGAGTCAAAAACAGAGGCATTACCTACTCAAAGGCAAATCCTTGCATCAAGGAAAAATAAAGTATTTATTATTCCTGAGTTGCTTAGTTATATCAATAACTAATCTTTACCCTGCATCTGCTCATAAGGTGGAAGTCGCTGGAGATGTTGGTGGCACAATCCACATTGAACCAAATGATAATCCCCGCGCTGGAGAACCTTCGCAAACTTGGTTTGCACTTACCCGCAGAGGTGGAAAAGTTATTCCCTTGGCACAGTGTAATTGTCGGTTAGCTGTTTATGCCGAACCTTATGCAGCCGGAGAACCACCACTTTTAGAACCACAGTTAGAAGCTGTGGCAGCTGAACGTTATCAAGGTATTCCAGGTGCAGAAATTACCTTTCCCAAGCCAGGGATTTATGAGTTGCAGCTAAATGGTAAACCAGTCTCTGGGGCAAGATTCAAACCCTTTCAATTCAAATTTGAAGTTACTGTGGCAGGTGGGTCTACACAGAACCCACAAAACCAGCAAGATGTCAATGGTAATTTAGTAGAGGGTGAATCTCAGAAATTACCAATTTGGGCGATCGCACTTCCAATCTTCGGATTTATCGGCATCTTAGTCTTCGTACTGCGAAGCATGAGAGAGGGTGGGGAGTAGGGAGTAGGGAGTAGGGAGAGATGAGGAAGACAAAGGGGAATTATTTAACAAGTATCTTCCCCAATTCCCAATTCCCAATTCCCAATTCCCAATTCCCAATTCCCAATTCCCAATTCCCAATTCCCAATTCCCAATTCCCAATTCCCATAT
>NZ_NOLK01000173.1:0-16366 GCF_002245985.1 Nostoc sp. 'Peltigera membranacea cyanobiont' 232 | reverse complement strand
GTTGTCGAAGACAAAAGATTTCATTGCCAGAGAGTCCGCTGATTGCAACCATGCCTTTGACTCCAGTAATTTAGATGAGTGTATAATAACCCCGTTCAAAATGGGGAGTTAGTCATTTATAACTGATATAACTGATTATCAAGGGATAAGCTGGGGCGCACTGGCGACGGATGATGCAGGGACGAGGATCTGGGAGAAAACTGGCAGTTAGTAGTAGAAAAACTGCTTAACATTCAAGCATTGGCTATAGTCTGAACCAGATTGCCCGAATTTCTCACTCATCGGGTGGGAGGTGTGGGAGGTGCTGCGTTGCATAAAGCGATCGCTTTATGCACCCATTCTCAATTCCTTCCCACACTCCCCACACTGGGAGCAACGCAAAAAAGTGAGATCCTTGTGAAATAGGCTTTCTGATTGCTGGGGGAGCAGGGGAGCAGAGGGAGTAAAGAGACAAAATTTGAGTACTTTTTACGAGCGTTAGAGATTACTTAGGGACTTCCAGAAAATAAAACCTCGACTTCGCTCGGCTTAAAATTATCCCATTTTCATAGTGGCAGATTCTTTCTCCTCTGCCTCAAGAGCCTCCTTTGCACACACAACGATGGAATATTTTTTTAGTTGGAAATCCCTTATACACTTATTTCTTCCTCTTCCTCTGCCTCAAGAGCCTCATGAAGTTAGAGTCTGTTTGAAAAGTATATTTGGCATACTGAATGCAGTGAAGTAAAGCATCTCAATTCCAACGAAAAATTGGGATTATTCGCTTCACTTCGTTTTGTTCAGAATGATGAATTATAACTATCTTGGACTTTTCAAACAGACTCTACTGTATATCTTCAGAAGATGACGTTGAAATAGATGGATTAGAGCCAATCTCTTCAGGTTTAGAATTAAAGGGTGTTTTCCCTTCCCAGGAATAATTGCATATTTTAGTATGAAGCAGTATTCCAAATGTGATATTAATTACAAAGGCAAAGGAATCTACGAAAATTATGTCTATAGCCCGATTAATCATGAGTCCCTCTTCAGTTGATGAAAACATCAATTAATGTTTGAGTTGGAATTGTAATTTGACTACACAAAGCATAATGATTATTCCAGAAATCTCCAGCAGTACTTAGAAATTAGCGATATCTTTCTAATTACATATATGAAAGGTATTGTGATGATTAGGGATTAGTTTGTGTTTCGACATAATACTTGAGGTTTAAAATCTCAATATCAATCTGATGAGATACAACTATTGTAGAAATATCTGACACAATCACTCATGAAAAAAGTCATGATTCTGACCATGACTTGAGCCACAAAATATCGGTTTAGCCAGTTGTTATGGATTGATAAAGTCTGGACGATTCTCATCATCATAATATGCCAAAGGATATATACCACAGACTAAAAAATGTTCACCGGACTTCACCCCATGATAGTTAGAGCAACCGATGCAAGCGACTGGTCTAAATACTTGTTCGTCAAACTCGAAATCGAAATCCTCTGAGCAGTCTGCATGAATCGTGCTAGATGTCACCTCAGTAGGAGGTAGAACCGTTAGGATCTTAGCAGTCTGTTCTTCTCCATTCCATCTCCCCGAAACACCTATTGAGCCAAAATGACTATTACCTGCAAACTTCTTTTACAAAATCACGCTCAAGATTGGCAAGAAGCAACTGTGCATCCCTTCCTAGAACAGTGTCAATTAGGTATAATTCAACCCCAGCAATTCAATACATGGTTGATGCAAGATTATCTGTTTGTTGTGGAATTTACGAGGATGGTAGGACGAGTATTAGCCAGCGCACCTCCACAACATTTTGATGTCATACTTGGAGGACTGGCAGCTCTTAAAGACGAACTTAATTGGTTTCAAGAAAAAGCTACCCAACGACAACTGAATCTTAATATAAAAAAACAACCAACCTGTAGAGAATACTGTGAATATATGCAGAGTCTTGCAGACAAGCCTTATCCTGTACAAGCAACTGCATTTTGGGCTATTGAATTAGCCTATAATCAAGGTTGGCAACTACCAGGTAAGATGCCTGCACCTTACGATGAATTTGCACAAAGATGGGGAAATAGTGATTTTACAAAATATGTAAAACTTTTGTCACAGCAAGCTGATGAGGTTTTAGAAACGGCACAGGAAGATATTCAAAAACAAGCTGAAGAATCTTTTTTAATGGTAGCAAAATTTGAACATAATTTCTGGCAGATGGCTTTTCACACAGCCCAGCATGAATCAAAATAGTTTTCAAGGGACGAGTGTGAAACGCCGGCAAATTCTTCTTAATTCTTTACAGCCGAACCTGTAGCCCCAGATCCAAAAAGCAGTAATATCAAGGGTTAGCGCTTTTTAAGCGTGCCATTCAATTATGACCTAACATTGGGAATCAACTTAACCGGAACATGATCTTGGCAAGCTTGCCAAACCCTTGAGTAAAAGCATATTCAATCTCTGCGGGATCACAAATCTCTGTTAGTTTGGATTTCAGCCCAGGAAGTTCTCTAACCTCAATACAGATATTTACATATACATCTTTAGTTTCCACATGGAATAGTCCAGCATTTATGTTTAAAAAATCACCTGTTAGCATTGAACAGTAAGTTAAAGATTTTTTCCATTGTGATTTGTACTTCATTTTAAAATAACTATCGCCTAAATTCTTTTTGAACTTAGATGACTTTTCCTGTGATTTTGGTTCCCAGAATATACTATTCTCCAACTGCCCAAGAGCTTCTATTGTCGTTAGATTAGTCGCCACATTGCTACTGCCTTGTTGTTTTAGCTTTTTCTGTTCAACAAAAGACATAGCCAAGATGCGGTTCTTATGCCGCTCAAAAGCTTCTTTATACAATTCCCATGCTTTTTTGGTAATTGCTGATTGTGATGGCTCAACAATTTTAACGATTTCGCGCCAATCTCCAAGAGTAAATCTAGTAATATTTTCAATAAAAGCGATGAAAATGGCGCTATAAATTTTAGTGGGACTCGCACCCCGTAAACCTTGCCTTCTCAGCTCATCAGTAACTAAGTCTAATCTGTAAGTAGAAACAGAAAGGTCAATTTCTGTAAGCTCAAGGCTAAAACCCTGTCTAAGTCGGATTCTGCTAAAAGTTGGCTTTGCAGGACTCTCAATAGTTGTAAAATCAATCGTTTCACCACAGCTTGGACAAATAGCTTGGTGATGTTGAATCAGCACTCCATCGTTGTCAACTTCGGCTTCAATTTTAGCTAATTCTTCAGCAAGCGGTTTAAAAATATGGGTGCAATGCTCACATTGGATTAAGCCTTTGTTTTGTATTTCTGATATAGTTTCAGGCAATAAACTCCATTTGCGGGCTTCATCAGGAAGTCCATGTTTTTTCCAATTATCGGTAATGTCAATGATCACCGCAGTTGGTTTTAAAGTGTAGGTTCTTAAAACTCGTCCTAGCATTTGCAGCCACATAGTAGAGCTTTCAGTCGGACGGACACAGTAAACGCACTCAATATTAGGACAATCAAAGCCCTCGGTTAAGATTTCGTAATTAGTAATTACTTGGGTAGTACCATTGCGAAAACGCTGCAATATTTCTAATCTCTCTTGTGGGGGAGTCTTCCCATCCAAATGTTCGGCACTAATATAATTACGAGAAAATTCCGCAGCCAGGGCACGAGAATGTTCTAAGCTACAGGCGAAAATAACTGTACGAAGATTTCGTGCATATTTCAAGTAATTCTCAAGGATTTCGCTAACCCCAATCTGGCTAGTGACGGCAACCGCTAACTCTTTGGCTCTAAAATCCCCACGAGACTTTGCAACTCCAAGAGTAGAAATAGTTTGATTCGTTGCAAATAATCGAAACTTACTTAAATACCCAGCCTGAATTAATTGAGCAGTGTCAATGCCAATAACCAAATCATCAAATAAATCAACAAAACCTTGACCGTCAATTCTCTGGGGGGTGGCAGTTACACCTAATATCTGGGCACTTTCATAATGTTCAATTAATCGCCGATAAGATAAGGCAGTTGCATGATGCGCCTCATCTAATATCAAAAGTCCAATGTTCATTGGCAACTCTAATACCTCTCGTCTGCTCAACGTTTGAACGCTAGCGACTTGGATTCTCCGTTCGGGATTAGCCAGAACACCTGCTTTGATAATCCCAACTGGTTCACCGATAATTTCTGAGAGCTTTTCGGCAGCTTGAGATATCAACTCAATCCGATGGGCAATGACTAAAACTTGCTTTCCTTGTTCAAATAATTTATGAGAAATATGTGCAAAGCATACCGTTTTCCCGGCGGCTGTAGGGAGTTGTGCAAGCACCCGCCTATTACCTTTCTCCCAAGAATTCCAAATATCTTTTATCCACTGATGTTGATAATCTCTGAGTTCGTAGGTAACAGGCATTCAATCTACCTCAACAAGAATTTTTCTCTCGTGGTAATATTGCTCATTATGCCACAAGCTCTTCAAGTTAAGATACCGATAATCCCAATTCTAAAAGTAGTAAAAATGTTTTGGATTGATTTGATGCGATTTTACTTCATCAAGAGCAAATTATAACGAACTGAAGCTATAAGTTGAACTTTTCATAAAAACTAATGCGGTAACTCGTGTATTTTTGTCTTGCCTGGCTGTCCAAAATACAAATTGTGCGATCGCCTTTGCTTAATAAAGGCGATCTCCAATCGTTCTCATCAAATACTTTCAATTCTCCTCTACGCTCAAATCAATTACTTCAAGAACATCTGGCAACCAGCGAACGTGTTCCACAATCTTGTCATGAGTCCGGGCTTTATCCCGTGTCACGGTTCCCCAAAGTTTACCTTTTTCAGTCAAATGCCAGATATTTTTGTGGCTTTGTTTACCATTCGTGTCTGTTTTGATTTGAACCTCCTTAGTTTGCAAGCCAGCAGATTCCAAAACCTGGTTAACTATCTGAGGTTTTATGGGCTTGGGTAGTCCAAGACGTTCGGCATATAATTCGCCGATTGCAGTTGGAGACAAGTGTCTGTTGGGAGTCGCTTCAATTTCCTGGATTGCTCCGACCAACTCCTGTGCCATTGGGGTTATTTCGGGACACAGCGCTTGTACACCTCGAAGGATAGTGATGGTTTGGAGTTCTGCACTAAGCCTTGTACCAGACAAAATCTTTTGCCCAAAGTTCACGAGTTCATCGAGTGTGGGTTTAGTATTTTGTTGTTGCTCCGGCTGTGGTATTTCATACTTCCCGGTACGACGTATAGAGGGAAGAACATCTTCGTATAACCATTGCTGGAATGGCACAGCAATTGGACTGTCAGAGCGTCCAATCAAATAATACAGCCCTGGTTCATAAAGCGTTGCCATTTTCTGCTTTCCGCCAGGGGTCATAATTGGTTTATGATCCTTCCATGCAGCAGGAACTTTACCCAGATAGTTGGAGTAATTACGCGAGTCTGCTTGGGGATACAAAATAGCAACAATATCAGCAGCTACCCACTCAAGTTTTTCTGGTGTGCCGATGAATCGGACTTGTTGAGACTCAAACACGAAAACTGATATAGCCAACATAACTAAAATTCCTCCAATATTTATCAACTACGGGTTAATGCAAGTAAGCAAAATTTAATTCGTAGAGATGTGGCTTTAATCCAAGTTTGATGATTATTTAATCCACCCCTTTGTACCCAGACTTGATGGTAGTGAACTGAGGTAGGGCTGCTACTTCTACCGTAGTAATTATGATGGCAACGAGAGCATACCCCTACACAATCCCAGCCGGGAATTTCGTAACCAGATACGCTTGCAACAGGGAAATGCAGTAAAAAAATTCCCAAAAAGCGGCGCAAGAAAGAGCGTTTATATTTGATGTGATGTACAACAGTAGCGCGTCCGTGCCAGGGATTATTAGTGCAGCGCGGTTGCAGCTTATAGACACGACGGCAAGTAATTGACCAGTTGCTAGCATATTCAAATGAAATTACAGATTTACGCATTATGGGTTTACGCATTATGTTAATCGAATTGGTTCAATAATTAATGAGATTCGAGACAGAAGTGAATGAACCTATCCCACTAATAAGATTTGTGCTTCAAAACTTAAGTTGATTTGAGAAATAAAAACGAAAAATCAAGGTTTTCAAGCACATTTTACGAAAAGAAGTAGGGATTTTTAGAATAGTGGAATATGTTCATAAAATCTCCCTTTCTTAAGAGTTGTGTTGCAATTAACATCAGTCAAACATCAATTTGAAATTTGTAAATTAATCCTTGATGGTTAGTTTGGCGGATAAGTGTAACAATTGCTGTTTTTAATTCATCGGCACGGTCATTTTGTCCCAATTCTTTAACGATAAAATCTTCAAGTGTTAGATGTCGTGTACGCTCCAATTTATCAATCATCTGTTGAGAAGGACTTCTTTGTATGGCAGTAAATGTTCTCAACTGTTGCCGTTGTTCGGTTGATAATGAATCTCCTGTTGGTTTATCGTTGTCCCGATCAAGAGCAGAGTAATTAGGCAATTCTGGCATTGCACCCCATGTGGAATTACCGCCAAAGAACACAGCGCGGTTACAAGGCGAGGCTTTAATTAAAGTGTTTATTCTCTCTAAATCAATCATTTCGAGAATCGGTGATTTTTTCCACTGTTTTAAAACATTAGTATTCTTGTCTGAAATGATGGCAACTGCCGTAATTTGGCTAGTAGCTGATAAATTTAATCCTAGTGGCCCAACATAAGGAGATTGAGCAAGTAGCCAAACATTCTCCTTGCTAGAACCACCAAGTGAAGAAATATGTAAAATCAATGTGCCAATCCGCTCGTTTCGACATTTTTTAGCCGCATCTCCAAGGGTGGAACCTTCGTCAATAACTAATAAAGATTCCTCTTGATTATTAGCCCATTCGATGTAACCTATTTCTTCCTTAGTTCCATCAAGTACTTCATCCATCCATTTACAAATATTTTCTGGGGATTCATTTTTGCATTTTTTACGCCGAACAACGTCAACTACGCCCTCTGTGTAACCATATTCAGATGGTTCATTTTTGGGGTCAATATAAAAGATTTTGCGGTTTGGCTTTTCGGCTTTGATTCGACGTAAAGCATTAGCAACCAGCATTCCTTTACCGCTTCCACCAATCCCAAAAATAATGCAGTTCCGAATAGGTGAAGCAATTTCTCGAACTATATCTATAACGTGTGTGGGATTGTGAATTGAAGATGATGTATTAGTAGCTGCCAGTTCAGTAGAATGCGAATTAGATTGTTGTGAGAGAAATGTGGATTGCAGGGAATTAGAAGAAGTTAGCGAGAAGAATGGTTGATTTAATGATTGACTAGATTGTGATGCATCCTCAATATAATCGATTGCTGCGTTTGAAAAAGCGTATTCTTGACTGCTAGCAAAATGCAACTCTCGCTCTATATCATCCTTACCCACTTGCTGTATATATGCCCTAAAGTCATCACCGGACAAAATATGAGCAATGCAGCCATATTCTCTAATCGCTGCTTGATTGCGTTGAATTTCTTTGGCTTTTTTAAAACTACTATATAGTGTCCATCCGGCAATCAGCGCTCCAGTCAGGGGCGAGGTGGCCGAAGCTGCAACTGCTGCCACAATCAACCCAAGAGCAATATTCCATTGAATGTTGTTTTCGGTAGTGGACTTAAAAGCGATCGCGCTCCATTGCTCCGGGGTTCTTTGAGTCTTATTAATATCAAAACGTGTCATATTCATATTTTTTTATAAAAATCTAGTATTTAAGCGAGTAAGGGAGAAATCCGGGTGAAGACTACGCTCCCGGACTTAACTTATTGCTCGCTAGGGTTTAATAGCGTAAGACAATTTACCTACCCAAATGATTAACGAAACTATTACCTCAATTGCAAACAACGTAATCAGCGCCAGTGCCAAATTACCGTAGTCCAATTTCCCCCACTGCCCTGTCGCCAAAATAAATATTAAGTCTGAGATTTTACCACTCTCAACTGGTGAATAAACAGTAAGGCAAATCAGGAAATCAACTGTGTAAGTAAAGATTTTCAATACCTCTAAGTTGCTGACAACAGAGATTGGAAGATGATTGTATGTGCGTTTGAGCATTTTGAGAGTGGGATCATCAGTATCTTTTTCGTGATAGCGGGAACGCCCATCAGCCTCGGTAACAATCTTCTCTATAAACTTTTCATTGTTGTAGAGAATCAGGGGCAGTATTTCAATAATTTGAATTACGCTCCAAAGTATTGCTCCGAGTATCCAAGAAAGACTCTTTGAAAATATTGCTGCAATTCCGTTGAGCAGAGGGATTGAAGCGACCAGAGAAATAAATGCGCTACTGGTGGCTTTAGCTCCTAAAAAAGATACTGCTCTTTCATAAGGCTGAATGTTCAAATAGGCGAACCAGATGCCAGCTACTACTAACCCCCAATATAAAAGCCGTAGCCAGGAGTTAGTTTTTGCTTGTCCATTCTGATTTTTGGGCATTGTGAAATTCATTTTGCTCCTGAATCTATCGGCTGGCTGTATGTACCACCGCGAAAGCGTTTAAGCCTAGTGGCAACTAAATCTCTGTTACCTGTAAAAGCGATCGCCTCCACTTCTCCCCTATCAGCAATCACACCAGTATTACCGTTGGCATCACAGACTACAGTTCCTTTCGGTAAAGGGTTCAGTGTGATCCGGTCAAAGATTACCTTTCCTTGAACAATCGTCACGTATTTATGAGGGTAGACTGTGGCCACAATTGGCAGACATCCAGATTCATACCTGGAATCAGCAATAGCCGCTTGTTGTTTCTCTAATTCAAGTTGTTGCTCCAGAATGGTTTGTTGCTTGGAGTTTTGAGCAATGGATTGCTTAATTTCAGTAATTGCTCCCATATTCCTTTGAATATCACCAGAGGAATAAACCAAAGATGCCCCAATTAACGTGCCAAATACAATTGATGTTTTGTGCTTCCTCCAAAGTCTGGTAGTATTCATTGCCCCATATCCTCTAAAAAAGCATCAATACTAAAAGTGTTATCAGCAGGGGCTTTTAACAAGAAATTCTCTACATCAGATTTGACTTGAGGCGTAAGGGATTTAACGTCACTCAAAAACGCATCAACGTCTACTGTTTCTACACCATAACCAGCAAGCAGTTTGTTTATTTGTCCATCGTTGTCTGAGAGTGAACGCAAGTATTCAGTGCTGTACTGTGTTTGCTCAAGGAAAGAATTAGCAACTGCACTTCTGCTATGGTCTAACGCCCTCTGAAATACCTTTGCTTCTAATGTTGCTATTGCATTGGCTTGGGCTACCGCGCCATTCATTACCACCCGAATCATCCCCGCCATCATCTGATGATTGACGTTCGGGATGATACTAGCCGCCATATTGGTTGCTTGTTGAATCGCTGATGCTTCTTGTTCTGATGCTGGCAGGTGCAAATGGTTATTGACTGCTGCACCAGCCAGTTCAAACACTTTCTCCAACTCTTCTGTAATATCTGGGCTAAACTCATCACCTTCGGGGTCAACATCTGCCCCGTGGTCACGCATGATTCGGAGTGCTTCTATCACTTGCCCATCGCTGTAGCGATCGCTGAAATATTCGATTACTTGTTTTCTGGTAAACATTACTGATTCTCCTTCCATTGTTCAAAATCTTTGCGACGTAAATGCATGAAATTCATTTTGAGAAATTCTTTGACTTGAGTATTGTTCTTAATACCTTTTTCGACTTCTTCCCCTTTCAATAAATAAATAATTGCTAATAAAAACCTTTGGTAAGCATCTAAATAATTACTTCGGACTCCTCGGCAGTTTTCATAATAACTGAATCGGAGTGGTGGAATTTCGTTGATAATTTTTTCTTCCCACCTCCAAAGAGTTGTGCGATGAAATCCTAAAAAACTCGCCCATTGTTCTCTTGATAGTAAATTATCCAAAAAAGCATCGCGGATTTTAGAATCTTGTTTGATGTATTGCAAAATCTCAGGTAAATCAGTCCGCGACATTGTTGCACCTGCCTTCTGCAACATTTTTGTCGGTGACTGCAACACGGTTGCACCTACTTTTTACTCCATCATCAAAAACTAAAAAAACTACTGTTTTCGGTCTATTTGAGACTTGATTTTTGTTGTTCATCAGAATAACCAGAGCAAAATGTTGCAAGAGTTGCTGCAACATTTTGCCAAAAATTGAGGTTTTGATACCTGCAACGTAAATGAGCAATGTTGCAACGTTGCAGTTCTCTAAATAATTAATGTTAGCAAAAAAGCAGTTTTTTTGGTAAGAAATAAGATTCATCACTCTATTTACCATTCACCATACCAATAAGCTTGATTGAGAGTATTGTAGGTATCAGGGTCAACTTTTCTCGCTAACTTCTTGTAATCAAGTCCATTTTGGAATGCTAATTTTAGTTCTGGGGATATTGGAATACCACTAGCTTTTACCTTGTCAATTTCTTGGTCAATCAGTGATTTATAGCGTGATTGTGCTTTGGGCATAGAGATTTTCCCTACTTGTAAATCCTGATGTAAACTCTCCATTTTCCCTTCAAAAGTCTGTTTTTTGGAGTGAGCAAGTGCTGCTCCCACTAGTCCTGCAATTACAAGGTCAATCATGAAACCAGTCCTCCGTTATCTAACTGATGCAAGTTAAACTGATCGCTTCCTTGTAACGCTTCTTTGAGCGCGTCAAACCCGTTGTTTGCCATATAATCTGAGTAAGTAATTTTAGTTTGTGCGATCTTTGTTTTAGAAGGATCGCTTTTTATTGTTCGCCCTTCTAAAACGGTGTTTGTTGCCAAATACAGCATTGATACATTTGATATTCACATAATAAAAAACCCGTACTATGACGGGCAATAGTTTGAACTGTACTTTGTCCAGTTCTTTTGTGCGATCTTAAAAAGAACTGGACAAAGTACAGTTTTTAATGAATATTTTTGATATTTGACTGAGCGCAAGCTTCATGGCTAAGATATTTTAGACAAAGTTTTAACAGTTATCAGTTATCAGTAAAGAATGCTTTTTTTATCCTTGGGTTAAAGTCCCCTACTTCTAAAAAGTGGTAGGTAACAGTTAGTGGGTCAAATCCCTTAACTGTTACTGTGATAACTGATAACTGATAACTGTTTACTGTTCACTGATTTAACGTATTGTTCTCTAAGTTGTGGATTTTGACTAAGCAAATGGTGTAACCGATTGAGTTCTTTTAAGGTGCGTTCAGTTACTCGTCTAGTTTGATTACTCCATCTATCTACTGTGCAGGTTTTCACTCCCATTAACTCGGCTAACTGCCGATGGTACATAGGATGTTTACCTAGAAAGTCATGAAGTGATTCGATTTCTGGCATATAGACGACCTTTAACGTCAAAGCGATTCTAGAGTAGCACAAATATACTATCTATACCCCTGTAGATAAGATATTATTTGAGGAAGGTTTTTTAACAAAAACATCTAACTATAGGGGTAAAGTTATATATAAATCTCCTTGTGATCAGAAAATGCCTAAGAAAACTACACCAAAAATGGTTCAGACCGCAGTTTCTATTCCAGAGCCGTTGTATGAAGCAGCAAAACGGATTCAAGCAATGGAAGGATGGAATGAGTCAGAAATGCATCGACTGTTTTGGGAAAAAGGATTTGCGCTTCACGTTCAGGGAACTCTTGCCCGTCATCAATTGGGTTTGATTCCTTCTGAAGAGAATCTGGTCGAGTGATAAGGGAACAAGGGAGGAAAGGGAAGGGAGAAAAGAGAATTATGTTTGAGTAATTCTTCTTCTCCCTTGCCTCTTCAAGAATTCTTCCTCTGTTTGACTAGCACCGATCGCAAGTACTGCCGACAACCTGCTTCTCCCCGATAGATCAGAATCCGCAGCGCCTGTACTTCCTGCATTGGAGAAATACAGATTTCAGCGATGGCACTAATCAAATTCTGTTGCGAACGCACATAGTTTAGAGTTTAGCTGTTGTATCTGCCGTAATGCTTGAGTTAAGGACGATTCTTTGTTTCGAGAGCGATTATCCAAAGTCAATGTCATTTTGTTACTCCTTATTTAGATAGTGAAAGCTTTGCCAATCGGGGCATTTATCACCTTGCCAGCCTCTGGGGTGAACAGTGCAATTGAGTGTTACGCCGTTGTAGACAACCCCGTGAAAGTACCTGCAACCTCGGCAGGGAGTGGGAACAGGTCTGGGTTTCAGTGATTCTTCAAATTGCGCTGCCTCAATCCGACTACCGATAAACATGGTCAGTCCAGTTCCCATCATGCTGAAACAAAAAACCAGCCTCGCTGTGCTTGCAGGTATTGTGATGTTGAAGTGATTGGTTTTCTTTTGCCCGAAAACCAGGAGAGAGCCACTCAAAATAGTGAAGAATGCGAAAACTCCAATGGCAGATTTGAGAATCAATTGCTTTGTATTCATCTTTGCTTTTTGGGTGGTTCGTGCTTTGATAACAAAGCGCCAAAGTCGTAAATCGTTACTGTTGGTTTTGGTTCAGGTTCTGGTTCAGGTTTTGGTTTTGACTCTATCACAAGTTCAGGACTACCTAAGCCAAGTGCATTTTTAATTTCCTGTTCCATGACTTGATTCTCCTTGTCGATTAAATTGCTCCACCTGATCAATTGCCTCTACTACTTCTCCTAAAACATTGAAAGCATCGTTTAATACCACATCATTTGATGTAGAAAAATGCTCTGACGATTGAAGCCTGCGATAATCCTTACTGCTTCCAACCATTTGCAACGTATATTGACAACCCTGCAATATAGTCCGAATCTCTGCTGTGGTTAATCTGATTTCCATTGTCCGTTTCTCTCCCTAAAATTTATCCCGTTGAATACTAAAACTTGCTCCGACTAGAGAACTTCCTAAGAAGGCAGAAAAACTTACCAGCATTACACCCAAGCAAATACTTTTCTGTTGCTGCCACCCAGAGATGATGATGTTGGAATTAGCATTTATCTCAATAATCTCCAGCCCCCAACAAGCCATTGCTCCAACTCCCGAAAAGCCAGTCAAGAGTAGAGAGACAATTGCAATTGTTTCTATGGTGCGATCAACGAAAATCTTGGGGTTGAATCTTCTCCTAGTACGGCGGCGAAGAACCAATTTACTCTTATGGTCTAATTGAGATTGGTAAACAACTTGTTTGTGATTAGTCATTTTATATCCTCCAACTGGACATAGAAACCTGCACCTGTATTGGTAATTTTTACTTTTCTTTGATTTACCAAGCCTTGAATCACTCCCAGGCTAAATTTAATACTGCACAACCGTGCGCTACCTCCACAGCGTCGGAGGTATTGTAAGCATTGGTATGACTGGTCGGTAGTGGCGGGGTAAGTGGATTTTCTCGGCATAATCTTGACTATGACTCTATGATTTGTAAATGATGCGAATTGAAAAAAATTCCTCCACCAGGCGGCATATCTGGGAAATGAACGCAAACCATCCCGTGTCCTGAATACTGGATTACTGTACCTGTTTGCCCTAATCTTGGGTCTTTTTCTGTCAGTGCTTTAATGACTTTGACAACTGAATTAATTGGTGGAAGATTGGACATTTTTAATCCTTGGCTGAACAGCCTATTATTGATTAATAATTTGAGTTTTCGCCGATGCCATATTGCCATTTTAGAAAGCTTACAGGAGTACAGATTTCTGACCAGTCACAAGCTCCAATAGGAGTATCCCACGATGAGCTTACTTCGCTGTCAAAATACCCCAGTCCCCAATGCCAATCGTTGTATTCTGGCTCCGACTCCCATCCGAACCAAAGAGCAACATTCACTTTAATCAGATACAAAAGCTTAATCATCCATCCGCCACTGTAATCAAAAATGAAATCATCCAAGTCTCCTAGAAAGCGTTTATTTGTTAATGCAATTAAATCCATTCTTTCCCAAAGGTTCATCTGCTTATTTCCTCTACTTTGTAATTCATTGTGTACAGTTTTACGATAGGGGCTGTATCTTATAGTCCCCATTTTCTACCTTAATCAGTGACAGTCCGGGTTGTTGACAACAAAGCCCGTATTTGTTGTACCTGCTTGTACTCATCCCAATTTCTAGGATTATGACGTGATGAGATTGATTCTTCAAATTCCCAGTTCTGAGAATTGGTATCGAAAAACTCAATGGCTGCATCAAAACCACACTGCAAAAATCTGCTGTATGACTCTTCCGAGCAAAGAATCGATTCGACAATTGCAGTCAAGAGTTTGAGATTGGTTTCAGTAGCAGCACCTTCTTTGTAAAGCCATTCAATTGTTTCTATTAGCTGTTGTTTAGCAGAAGCCGCAGTAGATTCAGGTAATGCTGCGATGGGAATAAAACCTGTTAGTTGTTTCATGTTGGATTTGTTCAAAAATTATCTATTTCTGCAACACCTTCATCCGTTGCCACTTTGCGCTGAGATTTGGCTTTGGTAATTTGAAATTCGTTAGCTTTAATCACAGGCATTGCAGCCTCTTTGACTGATGCTTTTGCCTGATGATAGAGAAATTGAACCACACCGTCTGCATCTTCTTCATCTTCCACTTGCGCCCAAAGTGAGCAGCCCAATTCGATTGATTCATAATTGCCTAAGTTAAACTTTCTCGAATAACTAACTGAGACAGTACCGATTTTCATTGGTTGATTTTGCTGCTAATTTATGTAGTGGCGACTCAAAGGTGAATCGCCGTTGTAGTATCTAATTACCGCTTGTTAACTTGCGGCATTGCTGTCTGATTTTGTCCTTGCAGAGATGCCCTCGCCTCAGTCTCCGAAACCGGGGGTAATGCTGGTGCAGTGACAGCATTACTAGCCCATCGCTCGTAAGTTTCGTTTGTTACCCAATGAACTGTTGCCCCAGATTCTGCACCGCTACGAATCATCTCTGCTGCCTCTAGCGCATCCTTCTCAAAATCAGATTGAGGATTGCGATAGCTCCACTGAATAAACCAGTATGTTCCTAATGTCCCTTCCACTTTCTGAAACTCGGCGCAGAAAATGTAATTTTTCAGTACCGAAGCGATCGCCTGATAACAGAATTCTTTGGGATCTCCCGGCATCCCTTCCTCACACCACTGCTGGAAAGCACGATGGGCGAAGTGGTTGTACAATCCAGCGAAATTATCTTTACTGCGGCGGTGGATCAGAAAACTAAGCAGCATGGAGGCTGGGCCCTTGAACTGGTCTTTGAGTCCGCCAGCCACCGGAATCACCCACAGTTCAGTGAATGGTTCGTTGGTGAAGTTCTCGTTGATAGTCAATGCACGGTCAGGACGAGAAATTGCGATCGCAAAGTCAGCCTTGTTACCTTTGAGATATCCTCCTGCTTGTGCTTCAAGAATCGTCAGCTTTGGAGGACAATCGAGAAGGAATTGACCGTATTCCTTAGCGCAATTCGCTTGTAGTTTAGGTTGGCTAGGTGGGATGAGAAAAACGCTGTTGTTGATTTTGATGGTTTCCATAATTGCGTTGTTGTTGTTAAAAATTGCGTTGATACTGGATAGTGTTCAACTTAGTTATGTATGACAATGCCGGAGATTGCTTTTAACTCGTATTTCAGCACCTCGATTTGATATAGTCGCTTTTTAATCTCTGCTTCTAGAAGTGTTTTCAATTCCTGGGGTTTGAGCAATTTAATCTCGTTTTCTAAGTGATTCTCTTCTTCAATAGAATTCATGTCAGGTATGACTAAATAACGCCAACTTTCATCGTATTCATAAGCTAAAAGACTATCGCTTGGGTAATACTTCATGCCGATAATCATTCCTTGTTCTATACGTTGTCCTAAAGTGAAGCGGGGGTATTTCCAACCGTGTGGAATGGTTATTGTTGGTTGCATTATTTTGCCTCCTGATTGAACTTGACTTCAACGACTTCTTCCAGACAACCCATTGCCTCAGCCAAATAGTGCAGAACATCACCCAAGTGTGTTGCCGCTTCTGGATCAATTTTCTTGTCCGCAATCAACTTGAGCCAGTTTTCATCTTGGGCGATCGCCTGAATCTTTAAATAGCAGGAGTTGAACTGGTTCAGTATTTCTGTGGTTTCCATTGGTATTATTTATGAAGCTAAATAGTTTTATTGAGGAGGTGGGCTGTCAAGACCCACCTTTTTCCTTACGCTGCTACCAAATCCCTAGTTTCTGGCGTTGGCACGTATCTCTTCAATCGCTCCCATTCGTCAGAAGTCAGTGAATCAAACTCTTTATCAAGTGATTCCTCTTCCGTAAGCGGTTGTTCTGATGCCGTTGTTGATACTCTTGCCACCTTCATGAATGGCACTAAGAAAAGCTCTAAGCTATGCGGAATAGGCACTACAGATTTTAAAGCTATTGAACAGTGAAGGTTCAGGGATGGGATAGGCAATTGTCCTTGATGTAATACTGCGATCGCCATTGAG
>NZ_NOLK01000172.1:0-16519 GCF_002245985.1 Nostoc sp. 'Peltigera membranacea cyanobiont' 232 | reverse complement strand
GGTTCCCACTCTCCTGTTACCATACCAGATGTGAGATTTTCAAATGCCTGTCGAGCAACTTTTAAAGTATTTTCTGAATCTTGCGTCATTGGATCTCACCTTTAATATCTAACTTTTATACAATTTTGCTTTTTGGGTTGTAAGATTACTACCATTAGTTTGTGAGTTTTGCTAATTAATATTGCAAAGTTTACACATGATTTAATTAATCGTAAAAGTATTTGTGTCGTTGAAAGTCCGTTAATTGCCAAATTAAGGAGATGCATGATGTCCTATCGTGAAGTCATTATTCCAAAAGGGATGGAAATTCTCTTTGAAAAGTTTCATTATTGTCCTGGTATTAAAGTTGGGAATACCTTATATATTTCAGGACAAGTAGGCAGAGATGAGAATTTACAAGTTGTTAAGGGAATAGAAGCCCAGTTTGTTCAGGCTTTTGAGAATGTTAATCTGGTGCTAGAAGCAGGAGGAGCTACATTTGATAATGTAGTTGAAATGATGACATATCATGTTACCGGAGCAGGACTAGGTGAACTTCAAACAGAAGCAATAGCTTCTAGTCAATCACCTAATATCATTCCATTTTTGCCAATTTTTATGCAGGTAAAAGACCGCTATTTCACCAATAACTTTCCTACCTGGACTGGTCTTGGGGTAGTTGGATTATCTACCCCAGGACTTATTGTTGAGATTAAGTGTATGGCAATTGTTGACAGCTAAAACCTGACAACTACTTTACCGCAATTTTTACCACTAAGTAGATATTCAACGGCAGCCGGAATGGATTCTATGCTGTTAAACTGAGTTGGGTCAACGGCAACTTTGAGTTTTCTAGAGTAGAAGAGGTTTAATAGGCGATCGCGTGCCTCTGCCATATATTCCTTATAATGAGGCATGAGAAAGCCTCTCACAGAAGCAGCTTTCCAAAATAGTTGGTGATAGAGGCGTGGTTGTGTAACTTCTTGTATACTTTTTGCATATTCGGAGATAAAACCAACAACTACTAAGCGTCCCCGCACTGCCAAGTTTTCAACGCAGGTATCAAATACAGTTTTACCTACGCAGTCAAAAATTAAGTTAATCCCATTGGGGTATTCTTGTTTGAGGACTTGATTGAGATTTTCTGTACGATAGTTGATAATGCGATCGCAGCCTAATTCTTTCAGTAACTTTGCTTTCGCCTCAGAACTACAAGTACCAATGACATGATTTCCAGCTAACTTTGCCAATTGCACCGCAATATGACCGGTTCCCCCTGCTGCTGCTGTCACTAAAACTACTTCATTACTTTTCATATCCCCCGCTTGTTCCAGTGCAACCAAGGCTGATACACCTGTAGGAATCAAGGTTAAAACTTCTGGTGTAGCTTCACGCACTTTCACCGCTAAGTTTGCATCTATAACCTGATATTCTCGATAACCACCACCACGTGCTGTAGTTATGACAGCATCCCCAATTTGAAAATCTTTGACATTTTCACCCATAGCGATAACTTCCCCTACAGCTTCGACACCTAAATCAAAGGGAGGAATTAAATTAACATAAGGAATATCACCACGGCAAAGTAAGGTATCAAATCCACCGTTAACACCAGCAAATTTGTTTTGAATTAAAACTTGGCTAGCAGCAGGTTGGGAAATAGGAACTTCAACGATTTCAATGGCAGATTTAAAATCTTGATTAAGTTGCTTTGCTATTAACTTTCTGTAGGTTGTTACGTTCATTTCTAAATCAAAGCTTTATCCCACTCTAATTGATGAGCTAAACCATACTTGATAAAATCTTCTTCTTTAGCTTTATCGCTTTTACCAAAAACACCTAAGCTATAAGGATTATCTTGCATCCTTTGTGTGACTTGCTCTTTTTCAAATTGGATTACTTCATCTCTAGGCTTATCCGGTTTAAAAAAGTCTACAACCAAAACAGTCCTATCATAATTGGTATAATTATGCGGGCAGTGTGGATAACTATGATCTAAAACTAGGAATTTTCCTTCATGCCAATAAAGTTGTTCATGGCATATTTTCATAGCCACATCTCCCTCTGGCACGATTAATCCCAGATAACCACGATTCGTATGAGGATTATAGTTTACATGCAGTTTAATATCTAAACCAGGATGGAATGTACCAAAATATACATTTCTGATGATTTCATTATCAATAGAGTTCACATTTTTTATTACATTAGCTAAATTCGGGAAATATTTCTCTCTTAATATAAGTGCTTTTTGGGATGCTTCATCCGACCCGTAATCAGGATATTGTATTTGATGTGCCTGAATATATTTTTCAATAAAAAGACCTTGAAATAAAATACCAAAAGCACTATATTTTGAATCACGTTTGGTTTTAATCGTTTTACTTTTAGGCCCTAGAATATTGTAAGTTAACTTTAGTTCTTCATCGGATGCCTGGTTAATAAAGCGTTTAAATTCCTCTCTAATTACTTGCCAGTTATCTGCAAAAGTTTTGAGAAAAGTAAATTTATTCGGATCTATATGATATTCATTAAAGCTTCCCATTGTCTTTTCTCCTGAAGGTGATTTCATAAAAAACCGTTATATAATATTGAGATTTGGTCTTTGTCCCGATTCAATTTTGGAATTCCTAACTAAACTCATTTTAGTGTGAGGTCTACTGTGTCTGAAACTCTCGTATTAGATCAAATTATCAAAAATGTGCGGGTAGTTCGTCCCCATCAGGATGCAATCGAACTACTTGATTTAGGCATTAAGGATGGAAAGTTTGCTCAGATTGCTTCTAATATTAGCGCAGACACAGGCAAACAGGTATTTGATGGCAAAAACCTGCTAGGCTTTCCTGGAGTCGTGGATGCCCACATGCACGTCGGTATATATCAACCCCTCGACAAAGATGCTGTGACTGAAACCAAAGCAGCCGCAATGGGAGGTGTGACTACCAGCCTAAATTATATTCGTACAGGGCAGTATTATCTTAACAAAGGCGGCTCCTACCGCGATTTTTTTCCAGAGGTGTTGGCGTTATCCGCAGGTAATTTTTTTGTAGATTACGGCTATCACGTCGCACCTATAGCTAGCCAACATATTGACGAAATACCTTTATTGTTTGAGGAATACGGTATATCTTCGTTTAAAATCTTCATGTTTTATGGTGGCTATGGGTTGCATGGTTTGTCAGACCAGCAAAATCTCTTTTTGATGATTAATAAAGAGGAAAGATACGACTTCGCCCATTTTGAATTTATTATGCGCGGTTTAACTCGCTTGATGGAAAAACATCCAGAAGCGCGAGATACTATCAGCTTGAGTTTGCACTGTGAAGTTGCAGAAATTCTCAACGCCTACACCAAAATAGTTGAAAACGATTCTAGTTTGAGCGGATTACACGCTTACAGTGCAGCGCGTCCTCCTCATTCCGAAGGTTTAGCAATTTGCATTGCTTCTTATTTGGCAAATGAAACTAACTGTGCAAATATCAATTTGTTGCACCTGAGTTCGCGTAAGGCTATGGAAGCAGCTTTGACTATGCAAACTGCTTTTCCTCACATCAATTTTCGGCGAGAAATTACTGTCGGACATTTGCTATTAGATGTTGATACTCCTAATGGTATTTGGGCAAAAGTCAACCCCCCTATTCGCCCCCGCGCTGATGTGGAGTACTTATGGCAAGCAGTACTCAACAATCAAGTAGATTGGATAGTTAGCGACCATGCTTGCTGTTCTGCTGAACAAAAAAGAAGTGCTAAAGACCCGAATAATATTTGGTTAGCAAAGTCTGGTTTTGGCGGTACAGAATATTTACTTTCTGGTGTATTGAGTGAAGGTAGTAAGCGGGGGATGTCTTACAACCAGATGGCTAAGTTACTATCTTGGAACCCATCGCGGCGCTTTGGGTTGTTAGAAAAAGGTGATATTGCTATTGGCTATGATGCTGACTTGGTGCTGGTAGACCCCAATGAAAGCTTTGTGGTAAGTGCTGCTGAGTCGGAGTCACAACAAGGTTATACACCTTTTGAAGGAGTAGAATTAACTGGAAGGGTGAAGAGTACTTTTCTGCGGGGAAATCTTATTTATAACAATGGGCAAGTTTTAGGTTCACCCACTGGGCGGTATTTGAAACGCTCCCAGTCTTAAATAATTCCCTCTACATGAAAGTATTTGCAGGTTTAAAGTAGAGACAAGATTACTTCATATTTTGGCATCTATTTATTCCAACCCGAAGGATAGTACGTTTCTAATGGTGGTTCCCAGGCATGGTACGAAAGATGAGGATAGCCACCACGAATAAGAGCAAAGAATCCAGTTTCAGTGTATGCTGGGGCGTGTGTAATAAGTGGTGGACGCGAAAAATAGCAACCTGGAGTCAAGAGACCTACTTGTGTTTTCATGCTTCCCTGGAGGACAAATCCCTCTTCCGTCATAGGATGATACTCTCCAAAAGTTTCAGCAAACTGTGGTAATAATCCGATCAGCCAAGTGCTTCTTTTAATGTTACTATCGGCACGCAGGGTTTTTCTCATTGCTCCTGGAGGAAAACCTGGAGTGAGAGTTTGAGACCAAGGAATTAGATAGGAATTTAAAGAAGGTATATAATCTTGTCTTTTTGCTCCTGGTGCATCAGTTAGCGATTTTATAAAAATGGGTTCAGCGCTTGGCATCCATAGGGCTGTAGTATTTTCTTGAGTGCTCCAAGCTTCCATGCAGACACCTTCAGGAATAAAGCCGTAAGTGTATTGTCCAAGATGCAGTTGTCCAATTTGCATTTGTCCACTAAGAACAAAAATTTCCATATCACAATTGAAATAACCAGAATCGCTTTTCCAGTGTTGTGTCCACTCAACAATTTCTGTAGAAGAACCGTTTTCGGTATCGAAACTTAGAATCTGTGTTTTAGCACCTTCCAAAAGACCATCAACAACCCAAGATTTCTGGGGGACATCTGCTGATTGAATAAACTCAATGTGTTTTCTGGGCATAAAACTTTTAGAGGCTGTATATAGTTATTTACTCAGTTGTATTGCCCTATTTTGAGCAATATTAAAAGATTAAATTCTATTAGTTTTAAAAACTAGCTTATTCTAGAAAATCAATTACCACCTTTGATATTTCTTCAGGTATTTGATTCATCATACATATTGTTCCACCTTCAATATCAATCATCTTTGCATGAGGAATTGCGGTTAAAATAAACTCTCGATTGTCTGTGTTAGCAAAACCTAGCCTTTCTAATTGTTTTACGTCTTCTATACCAGACAATATTAGAGTCGGAGACTTGATTAAACTAAATCTTGCTTCCATTCTTTGGCAGTAGTCTATGACAGCTAAAGGTGCATACCAAGGATAGCCAAAACCTTTTAAATCGTCCAAAACCCAACGATGATTTAACTCAGCAGAACCTATATAGTTTGCTCTGGCTGACCATCTTTGCATAAGATGGGAACCGTCTGCTTTTATCTTGAGATTTTCAAATTTATTGGATAAAGCTGCCTTTCCGTCTTCGCTAAAGTTATCGATGTTGCATAATATAATTTTTGCGACTCTCTCAGGATAAGCTGCTGCAACTTCTGCTGCTACACAAGCACCTGTATGGTTCCCAAGAATACTTGTGGTTTTTATTCCTAATTCGTCTAGCAGTAAAAGAACAGTTTTTGCGTAATCTTCAATTGAATACATTCGGGGTGGTTTATCTGAATCTCCTAATCCTAAAAAATCCATAGCGATAACTAGTCTTTTTTGAGCAAAGATTGGTATCAACTCACGAAATTCGTCACCACTTCTGAAGTTTTGATGAAGTAAAAAAAGTGGTTCTCCTTCGCCACCAATACGATAAAGAATTTGTCCATCTTCTGTGTCTAAAAAAGCTCGTTTGATTGGTTTGTTCATAAGACCCTGATAAATTCATTTAACTTATTCAGCAAATTACCTTTTCTGTGCAACTGTCTGTAACCATTCAATCAAGGGTCTTAAGGTTCCTGGCAATGCTGACTCACTGACAGTCACTGTATGCTGCTTACCGTTATCTTCCACTGTTAACTTATACTGAAAGCGATCGCTCTGGGGATTTGGCGAAGTAATTAGTTCAGGTAGCCGAAATAAATCTGCAACTTCCACCAGTCGGGGAAGTGTCGCAGCTTCATGCGCCGGGAGAGTGTCTGTATCAACGGTTGTCTTCTTGCTGATTCCAGCAAAGCCGCCTGTGCGTTCAAAGGATATCCGCATTTTTTTGCTCTCTGTCTCTCTGTTGTGTTATTTAATTGGGATAAATACTTAAAGTAGAAGATGATAGTTCTCACCTTCCACTGTAACAACAACAAATAACAGATTTATCAGTCCTGAGTATTGAGTGAGGTAGTGGAAGGTATTCACTATTTATCGTAAATTCAAGGGTTTAAGACCCTTACGTCTACACGTAGTATCAGTTGAGTTGGGGTTTAAATCCCCGACTCCAACTGTCTTTGATTTTGAAGTAATGAGTAATGAGTAATAAGTAATGGGTATTACTCATTACTTATTACTCATTACTCATTTAATCCTAACTCTTGTACAGACGCAATGAATCGCGTCTCTCTAGATAACTCCTACCTTTTGCCAAGCATTCTGCACAGCTTTTTGCTCATCACTACCATTACCGTAGAGTTCGCCAGCAACTTGAATGGTGACGTTTGCAGCTTTTTTAAAATCTGCTTTAGCATTCAAGCGATCGCGTAAAGTTATATACCAAATTTTGCCAGCTTTTTCCCAAGCATAGCCACCAATCGCAACAGCCGCTAAATAAAAGGCATAGTTAGGGATTCCTGAGTTGATATGCACCCCGCCGTTATCATCAGTACCTGTATATTTATTTTTTACATGGGCTGGTTGAGGATCTTTACCCAATACTGGATCGTCATAAGCTGTTCCCGGTGCTTTCATGGAGCGGAGGGCAGTACCTTTGACAGTCGGTGCTAAAAGACCTTGCCCAATCAGCCAATCAGCCTGTTGTGCAGTGTGATTTTTGATCTTCTGTTTCACCAAAGAACCAAACACATCAGAAAAGGATTCATTCAATGCCCCTGGTTCGCCATAATACTGTAAACCCGCTTCATACTGGGTTATACCATGAGTTAGTTCATGCCCAATCACATCAATTGATGTCGTGAAGCGTTGAAACAGTTCTCCGTCGCCATCACCATAAACCATTTGGTCGCCGTTCCAAAAGGCATTGTCATATTTAACGCCATAATGCACGGTGGAGTCTAAACGTAGTCCTTTGTCATCAACGGAATTGCGATCGAATATTTCATGAAACAAGTCATAAGTAGCACCAGCAGCATCGTAGGCTTCATTCACTGCTGCATCACTGCTGGGAGGATCTCCCTCACCCCGCACTAGTGTACCAGGGAGTTGCTGGCCATATTTTGCATCGTAAATGGTGCGACGTTTTTCACCCGGAGAAGGTGCAAATGAGACATTACCTACGACATTTCTCCGTCCCAGAAATTGCGCCGAAATATTTAATGTATGAAAAGCCCAAGTACGTTGCTGGGGATTGCCATTCAGCACGACATTTTTAAGCATGTGGGGCGGGACAATACAACAAATCGGGCATCTAGAGTCAAGTGGATGCTCATACTCGAACCCGGCTGATTTATTTTTATTTCGAGCCATCCAAAATATTCTCCTTTTGAAACTAAGTGATTCTTACAGTGGCTTTAACTCCACTGGAGAAAGAAGCAGAAAAACGAATTTAAATAGCGTGTTTCTGTTATCTTTTCTGAAGAAAATTTTCTCCTCTGTATTTTCGGATAGGTGTGTGAAGGATGGATAGTACCCTCACGGAGTACTTTTGATGTGGAAATATTGCTTTAAACAACAGAAGGACAGCTTAGATACCGCAAATTTCAGCGAAAATCCTTGGTTGAGTTAGCAAAACCTCCTTCACAAACTTAACGCGCTTATATATTAGTTCTTATCAAGGGAAATAATGTTATTTATTGCTGTTTTGTTACCATAACGCTGCTCATCCTATAAATACCCATTGGGGACAGGTAATATCGTGTCTGCTTACAAAATTATGGCGTTACATAAATGCGGGATGATTTTCTGGTTGAAATCATTGAAAATTCGTTCTAAATTGGGCGAAATCATCCCATGATTCAGCAACGCCAAAATTATTATTAAAACCGCAGGGGTGCAGAGATAGGGTTATTTCGTTCTAGACCTAAACCGTCCAGAACTAAAGTTCTAAGCTAAATTTTAGCCTAGCCGCACCAGTAAGGTGTGTTAGCGATAGCGTAACGCACCAAACCCTCGATAATGGTACGTTACGAACTCCGTTCTAACATACCCTACAATCTAGACATCTAAATATTTTCAGAATTTCCTTCGAGGTAGTATTAGTAGTTAGTCACTACCGGATTTTTTTACGGCGATACAGTAATAGTCGGTTGGACAAATCGCTTAATTTCACCACAGGCAATATAAGACTTTCCATCAGGTGCTGTTTTTACTTCATCAACGACATAAAGCATTCCTTCTTCACGAACCGATCGCGGAAAACGCATATTCCAATCTGGTTCATATCCGTCGGAAACTACCCTAGCGCGTAACTTGCTGCCATCTTTGACACACTGAACAAGAATAGCATCATTTACAGTGTCAGTTGTGGGAAGATCGGCGGCACTGGCAGGGCCTTTAGAGGCTTTGCCTGTGTACGCTACATTTGATTGTCTAGGAGCAATGAAGATATCTGTTGCGCCGGGTTGAGCAAAACGAGTGATATTGCCACGTACACGATAGAAAGTGCCTTCGCTTGAGAGTTCCAGTTCTTCAACAACGTACCTTACTCCCTCAGCCCGAATGCTCCGGGGAAACTGGACATTCTTGGTTGAATCGTAGCCCTCAGATATGACTTTGACCCGTAGTTTACCCCCTTCACGAACGCAATGCAGTTCAACACCTGAACCAACTTCATTGACAACAGGCATTGCGTATACTTCATCACCAGCAGTCACACCTCGTCCCACCAGGTCGTTGCGATTGCGGTTCATCGTCTGGTAAGACTGATCTCGCAGTTCTTTACGTCCAGCATTACCGAGAGCTTTTTGGGCGATTCGACCTGCGAAATACTCAAGCTGATCGATCTCTTCAGCAATTTCAAAATTCTCGTTCAGCCCTTTATCCCGCAAATCTTTCACGACGGTGCGGAGAATTTCTTCCGCTTGTTGGTGTTTGCCATGTTCAGCTAAATCGAGGGCAGTCTCTTTAGCTTTAGCGATGGTGAGGCGACTTAGTTCCAGAATGATATTGCTTGTAGAGGCAAAAGCTGCTTCCTCTACGGTGCCAACTTTGGCGATGACATCTGCTGTGCCTGACACGCTTTGAATGAGGTCATTTTGGACAACATCGGCGCTGTAATGCAGTTTCATCACAGGTAACTCACCAACTTGAGCGTTTGATATCGCCAAACTTAAGCCGAGAAGTTTGTCTTCACCCTCGTAAAGTTCTCCCAAGGTAATAACAGCTTGACCAGCATCATTCTGGCTAACTTTAGCAAGACTTAAGGTATCAGCAAGGCTGACACCATCAGCCAACTCAAGTGTCACCTTGAGGTTTTGTCCCACAACTGCTCTCAGACTGTCTAGCTCAATACTAAAAACTTCAGTTGCTTCATCGATGCTTTGAATAAAGTAGAAGTTGCCCGTAGCAGCCCTTGCCATCCCAATTAATAAGTCTTCATTGAAACCCTGAGCAAAACCTAATGTAGTTGTGGTGATGCCTTCCTCTGCTTTTTGCGCTGATGTCGCCGTTAGTACTTTGGGGTCTTGAATGCCCATGTTGGCGTGACCATCGGTAAGCAGAAGAACACGATTGATTTTTTGCGGATCGAGTCGTGTTTTGACGTGTTCACAGCCTTTGAGCCATCCCCCCGATAAGTTGGTAATACCGCCTGCTCTCACTTTGCGGATAGAATTTTTCAGTGTGGCTTTGTTAGTCACAGCTTGGGGTGGCACAACGCTGTCTATTTCATCGTCATAAACAACTACTGAGAGAATGTCATCTGGCTCAAGTTGATCTACCACAGACTCAGCAGCTTTGAGTGCATGATGTAAGGGAGCGCCTGCCATAGAGCCGGAACGGTCAATTACAAGAGAAAGGTTAAGGTTACGTCGGGGAGATTCAGCTATGTCAGCACGAAAACGTAGCAGAATATTAGTCTTTAATGAAGATCCTGCGGGAAGAATAGACTGGTCAAATTCGTAACTTGTCTTAATCATTTTTTATATCCCTTAAAATTGTCTGTTATGAGCTACAAACCCGATGATGCTGGGATAGGAAGTACTTTATTTAGTTTACCCAGAAATCATTTTATTCAGTGTAAAAAAGTGATTTAATGTAAGATTTTATAGTTTTAGCATCTCATCAGTATCGGTAAAGCCCGTCCTTTAGAGAAAAGTTTGCTATCTACTAACTTTTCCCCACTACTGAAAGGCGATCGCACTGGTCACAATTGCGGGAAACTAAAAGCAGATCAATTAGGAAAGGAGAACCTAATGAGCTGGACTAAAGTTCTTGCAGTTGAAGCACTTTCCCCTGGTGCGCGAGAAGTGGTAAAAGTTGGCAACCGGAAAATTCTGCTTTTGAATCACGAAAATCAGCTTTATGCTGTAGATAATACCTGTCCTCACTTAAAATTACCGCTCAAAAGTGGCAAAATCAAAGATGGGGCAATTGTTTGTTCCTTCCATCACAGCGCTTTTGACCTGCGGACTGGTGAAGTACAAGACTGGTGTTCTTGGCCACCTGGTGTAGGGAAAGTACTCTCGTTGGTTTCACAACCAAAGGCGCTACCAGTGTTTCCTCTTCGTGTGGAAGAAGGCAGTATCTGGGTTGATGTGCAAGAGGAATAGCACCCTCTTTGAATTTACTGCTATTGGGCAAATATCTAAAGTTACACTTTTGCCAACATTTTGCCTATAGCGTGCGATCGCTTGTATACAATAACGGAGGCTTGACAAAAAAGTAACCTCTGCTTTCATAGCTTGCTCTAATCCTTATTTTATCAATATAGCCCAGGATAAGAGCATCTCAATTAGGCTATATCAGCCTTGTAATAGTTAAGCAATATAAAACCCCAGCTAAACTCATTAGCTGGGGTTTTTTCACAATTCACCTAATATATAACTATTGCATGAGAGAAGACAAAATTTTCTCAAGCAGTTTGAACGGCTTGCCGCAGGCTACCGCAAAGGACGCATAGACGCGGAGCGGCTTCCCGCAGGGTAGGACGCAGAGAGAAGAAAGAAAGGCTTAACTGAACCGTATTGAGTTAAAAGGCAGTAGTCTCAATGAAGAGATAGGGAGATAAGCTAATGAGCATTTAAGTTGCATAACAGCAGGGCTGAAGCCCTTACTACAAGCGAATCAGTCTGGAAAAATGAATGACGATTAGCTTATTCAAGTGGAGTCTGAATCTCCAACATTCTCCTGCTCTCTTGCCTCTTGTTCAAGAGATTCCCACTCCCATTTGCATCCATACCAGATTTTCAATAAGCCTAGACCTTGCTCTGCCCGTGCTAAATGTCACATCATGGCTCATCCTAACAGTATAATCTAGTAAGTAGGCAGGAATGTTTTAAGACATTACCTTGTTAAGAGTTTTTTGCTCACAGCATTTCTAGCTAGAGGCTTTTAACAAGGCTTAGAAAGGGTTTTGGCTGAAATTGACACTAATGAGCATTACTGTGTGCCCACAACAGGTGTGGTTCAATTAAATGAAAACTGCTTTAAATACACCCGATATTATGAGATTAGTCTCCTTGTTCCGTTTCCTTCTTGTCCCCAATCTTCTTTTACCCTGCGCTGAAGTATGGTGGTAAGGGATGATGATTTTATTTACAATCTTGTAAAATAGTTTGGTTTTTTGATTTAATATTCGGTTTGATTCAACAATTTATTCACGATATGGATGCTCAAAAAATAAAAATTTTATTAGTTGATGATAACTTAGAGAATTTACATTTTTTATCAGACATCCTTCAAGTCCAAGGTTATGAGGTGCAAAGTGCCATATCTGGACAATTGGCAATCAATATAGCGCTTACTTCCTCACCTGATTTGTTTTTGCTAAACGTTTCCATGTCAGAGATGGATGGTTATGAAATTTGTCGATATTTGAAAAGCCAAGAGATTCCGATAATTATTTTCAGTGTTTTAAATGAATTATCTGAAGAACTTAAACTTTTTGATTTATGCGATGTTGACTATATTGCTCAACCATTCAAAACTCAAGAAGTTTTATTACGTATTCAAAATCAATTGACTCTCCAAAGACTGAAAAAACAGTTAAAAGAACAAAACGCCAGACTGCAACAGGAGATTCAAGAACGTCAACGGATTGCTGTTGAGTTAAATATTCGCAACAAACAAATAGAAGAAATTTTCAAAAAAATTCCCGTTAACCTTGGTAAAGCCTTTTGTAGAGAAGTTTACCAAAGCGAACACGTTTTAGTCGAAGCCGCCCTCAAAAAGAGTGAAAGTCAGTATCGCCACCTAGTGGAGACATCCCAGGATATGATCTGGTCGGTAGATATTGATGGATTAATTACCTTTGTTAACCCGGCAGTTAAGCAGATTTATGGCTACGAACCCCAGGAAATGATTGGGCGGCCCTGGACTGATTTCATCTCGCCAAAACAAATTGCTCAAGATAAAATAGCGTTTGAGCGTGTTTTACAGGGAAAGTCGCTCTTTCAGCATGAAACTACCTGTGTAGCTAAAGATGGTAGTTTGCTTTATTTAATGTTTAATGCGATCGCATTACGCAATGAAAATGGTTTAGTTATAGGCATGACAGGCACTGCTAGTAATATTACTCAGCGCCGAGGTGTAGAAAAATTACTCCAAGAAAGCGCGATTAAGCTCCGCAATCATAATCTAGTGCTAACCCAACTGGCACAAAATCAGACGCTTTATCAGGGAGACTTGAAAGCAGCTTTAAGTAAAATTACAGAAACAGCCGTCAAAAATATTGGAATGGAACGAGCCAGTGTCTGGTTGTATGACGAAACAGGCATGAAAATCCAGTGTTTTGACTTATTCGAGGGCAGTTGCAATCAACATAGTGAAGGATTTTTCTTATCAGCAGCCGACTATCCAGCTTATTTTGCGGCTTTGCAACAAGATCAACCAATCGCCACAGATGATATCTATAGCGATCCCAGAACTAGAGAATTTTTTGCCTGTTACTCAAGATTAAATGTTACCTCCGTACTCGATACACCTATTCGCCTAGAGGGTAAAACCGTAGGAGTTTTATCTATGGAGGCGGTGGGAGTTGCTCATCATTGGACGCTGGAAGACCAAAATTTCGCTCGTTCTTTGGGCAATTTAGCATCTCTGGTATTGGAAGCAATAGAACGTCAACGTGCAGAAGCAGCGCGACGAGCTTCTGAAGAAAAGTTAGCATCAGCTTTTCGGTCATCCCCCGATCCAATTGCCTTAATTACTATTCCCAACAAACGCTATGTTGAAGTTAACGACAGCTTTTGTCGGTTTTTTGGTTATTCTCGCTCTCAGGTTATCGATCGCACCGATGGAGAATTGAATATTTGGGCGAATCCAGAAGAATATAATTTCCTCGCTCAGATGCTGCAAAAAACCAAAGCGATCCGTAACTATGAAGTTGATGTCTGCACTTGTTCGCGAGAAATCAGGACAACCTTGTTGAGTGCGGAAATGATCGAGATTGATGGGCAATGTTACATACTGGGCACGGCAAAAGATATAACTGAACGCAAGCAGGCAGAAAATGAAAGCCGATTGCTACTGTTGACAACCCAAGCCATCACTCGTGTCAGTGATGTCAATAGCGCTTTAGCACTGGTCTTGCGCTTAATTTGCCACACTATTGGCTGGGATTTTGGTGAAGCATGGATACCTAATGAAAATGGTACTTTAGAACATAGTCTTGGCTGGTACGGTGAGGAAAGCAGTTTAGAAGAATTTTGCCGCCAAAGCCAAACTGTGAAATTTCCTCTAGGAGTGGGACTACCAGGAAGAGTTTGGCAAAATCAGCAGCCAGAATGGATAGAAGATGTTTCGCAAGTTACAAAGCCAATTTTTTTGCGATCGCAACAAGCAGCCAAGGTAGGATTGAAAGCTGGTTTTGGTGTTCCCATATTGTCTGGAAAGCAAGTATTAGCTGTTTTAGTGTTTTTTAAACGTAGTTCAGTATTGGTAGATAGACGTTTGCTCTTACTAGTCAATGCTGTTGCTGCTCAGTTAGGTGGGTTGATTGAGCGCAAAACCCTAGAACAAGAACTAGCACTCAGACAAGCCCGCCTCAATGCCTTTTTTAGCAGCGCTCCAGTCGGAATGAATATTGTAGATAACCAGCTGCGGTTTGTGCAAATCAACCAACCCCTGGCAGAAATTAATGGACTATCCCAGCAAGATTATATTGGTAAGACTATCCATGAAGTCTTGCCCCACATCGCCCCCTTGGTGGAACCAATTTATCAACAGGTTCTGTTAACTGGTCAACCCATTCTCAATCAAGAATTAAGCGCCGCATCAATTAAACAACCAGATATTATCCGCCACTTCTTAGCTTCTTATTTTCCGATTCCTGGTGAAGACGATCGCCCCTCTGGTGTGGGCACAGTTTTAGTAGAAATTAGCTATCGCAAACACGTCGAACAAGAACTGCGTTTAGCCAACGAACGCCTACAATATCTACTCACTTCTAGCCCTGTGGTGATTTATAGCAGCAAAAAAACATCAGGCAATTTTAGCACTACTTTTATTAGTAAGAACGTTAAGGCAATGGTTGGGTATGAAGCGCAGGAATTTCTGGAAAATCCCAGTTTCTGGCTCCATCACGTCCATCCAGAAGATGTTGAACTGATCTCAGAAAAATTTTCTCAGTTGGTTGAGCAGGAGTATAGTTCTTATGAATACCGATGGTTACACGCTGACGGAACTTATCACTGGTTTTACGAAAAGATGAGGTTAATCCGCGATCGAGCTGGTAAACCTATAGAATGCGTTGGTTATTGGGCAGACATCAACGATGCTAAACTGGCGGAATTAGCTTTGCAGTCAGGTAGGCAGCAATATAAACTTTTAGCAGAAGCTTCACCAGTTTGTATATTTCATACTGATGCAGATTGCAATGTCTTATATTTTAATCAACGCTGGAGTGAGATTACTGGATGCAGTATAGAAGAGTCTCTGGGAAAAGGTTGGACAAAAGCCGTACATCCAGACGATCGCGACCAGCTATTGTTGATATGGAATCAAGCAAGAACTGCTAAAACCACGTACAAGTACGAGCATCGCTTTTTATGTAACGATCGTACAGTCGTCTGGGTAATTTGTCAGGCTTTGCCAGAATTTCGAGATGATGGAGAAATCAAAGGCTACATCGGTACGATTACAGATATTACCGAGAGAAAATTGGCAGAAGAAGCCCTGCGTGAGAGTGCAGAACGGGAAAGAGCGATCGCCCAAGTTATTCAAAGGATGCGCCAAACACTGGATTTAGAGACTATATTTGCGGCTACAACCCAAGAACTACGGCAAGTACTTAATTGCGATCGGGTTGTTGTCTATCGTTTCAATCCCCAATGGAATGGCGAATTTGTCTCCGAGTCTGTGGGTAATGGTTGGATTTCTTTGATAGAAGAACACAACAATGACCCTAATCTCACAGAAGGTGTCTTACAAAACGATCGTTGCCTAGCAAAAATCTTGGATAGCGTGGATAACCATCTGGAAGATCCTTATCTGCAAGCAACCCAAGGTGCAAGTTTCCGCAGTGTCCCAGACATTTACAACGCTGAGTTTCATCCTTGTTACATCAGCCTCTTAGAACGCTTTCAAGCAAAAGCCTACATTATTGTCCCAATTTTATATGGTACTCAGCTTTGGGGATTACTAGCGAGTTATCAAAATTCTGCTCCCCGGCAATGGAAACCAGGAGAAATCAACATTGTAGTTCAAATTGGCAATCAGTTGGGTGTTGCTCTACAACAAGCACAATTGCTGGCCCAAACTCAAAGGCAGTCACAAGCATTGCAAGAAGCTGCGATCGCTGCTGATGCTGCCAACCGCGCCAAAAGCGAATTCCTCGCCAACATGAGCCACGAACTACGTACCCCACTCAACGCCATCCTTGGTTTTACCCAAGTCATGAGCCACGATCGGGCTTTATCTGCTGAACATCAGCAAAATCTAGCAATCATCAATCGGGCTGGCGAACATCTCCTCAACTTAATCAACGATATTCTGGAAATGTCTAAAATTGAAGCCGGCAGAATAACATTAAACCTCAACAGCTTTGACTTAATTCGCCTCTTAGAAAACCTCGAAGAGATGTTACGCTTCCGCGCCACCTCCAAAGGATTAGAATTAGTATTTGAATATACATCTCACCTTCCTCAGTATATCCAAGTTGACGAAAGCAAACTGCGTCAAGTCTTGCTTAACCTCTTGGGAAATGCAATCAAATTTACCGATACAGGCAGAGTGATATTACGGGTGGGGGTAGGGATT
>NZ_NOLK01000171.1:0-16587 GCF_002245985.1 Nostoc sp. 'Peltigera membranacea cyanobiont' 232 | reverse complement strand
ACGCACATAGATAAAAATTAATACCCATGCTGAGACAATTACCAGCGCCCCTAGTAAAATTCCCAGGCTGAGGCCAGGAACTACTAATGACCCCAACAGGGGCTTATTGAATGCGATTAGCAAGATAAAGCCAAAGTAAATAAACATCATGGCTCCACTGAGAATCAGGGATACGCGCCAACGTTCAGATGCGAGAGCCTGGAGAGCCTTTGTGCGATCGTTCATGTCTTCCTTTAGGTTGAGAAGATTAGGTCAGATTGTCTCATTGAAGTTCATTTATGCACAATTTTCTTAAAGATTATTAGTAAATCTATTGTTATTTCAGGTAATAAAATTAACCTTTCAAAGTGATGTAACAAAATAACAAGACAATAGCAGCTCTGTTTTTAGGCAGAGACACATAAAACTATAGATGCAGTTAGACATAAATAAAGCTGATCTATTTGTAACTAATGATTAGAATTGTGTAGTATATTATACTGATATATTTGTTAAAAGCCTAAGTGTATAGTCTTTATATACTAAAAAATACAATAAATACGTAGTTGTCACCAGGTTTTAAAATCCTTCGAGTGTTATGAAATATTTTTTTAAGCTATCAAATCAACTGAGATTAATAAAAGTAGTAAACTTTGATTTCTAAAATATACCAGAAATCACAGTAGCAGATTAAGTAAATCTTCTAATAACATTTATATCAAGAGCTTGTTATTGGACAAATAGGGCATTACCAAAATTTAGTAAAGTATGTTTATCAAAACACTCATCACAGAGCCGATTCTTTTTTTCAGAATCGTTTTAATTGTCATATTTTCCATCACTTTGCATGAACTTGCTCACGGCTGGGTTGCTATGAGCCAAGGAGATAATACTCCACAAAAAACTGGTCATCTTACCCTTAATCCTCTAGTTCACATGGGCAAAGAATCGATTATTTTTCTGTGCCTCATGGGTATAGCTTGGGGACAAATGCCCGTAAACCGATCTAATTTTCGCTCTCCCAAGCTAGGTAATATTTTGGTATCCGCAGCTGGGCCATTATCAAATCTGGCTTTAGGCATTCTATTTATTTTAGTCCTGAAATTTATCTCTAATCAGAGTCTTACAGGGCTTTTCAGTGAGGAATTTATTTACTTAGCGGCTCGGATAAATTTGACCTTATTTCTGTTTAATCTGCTGCCAATTCCACCACTAGATGGATTTCATGTTTTCAGTGAAATTTTTCCTCAGCTAAAGCCACTGCAATATACTCAATTCGGAATTTTTGCAATGATGCTTCTATTTATAATTCCAGAATTTGGGATGGGACTTAGTGATATGACTGATTTAGTTATCCAGTCGGTGCTTGGGGGAGAATCAGCAGCTTCTTAAGTAAAAATAGATTATTTATTCATATATAGGATTACTATTTGATTTTTGAACAAAATTAGGTATTGTAGAGGAGCCAGTGCGTTGCGGAGGTTCCCTCCGTTGTAGCAACTGGCGTTGTGTTAGAACGGAGTTCGTAACGCACTATTATCACGGGTTTGATGCCGTACTCTCCGTGCTAACACATCCTACGGATATTTTCAGAAATCAAACCGGATTCCTATAGTAATTTTATTTTTTGGATAATTTAAACTGACAAAACCCCGATTTTTTAGTACATCGGGGTTCTGGGTTCTTGTTGTTTATGAAATATTTAGGATAGGCACATTTTTACTGTAATATTCAGTTTTGGCATAGATGCTGATGATACTATCACCAACTGCAAAAAAACTGCCCTCTTGCTCATTTTTAGAAAATTGCAAATTTTGGTATTTAGCAGCAGCTTCTTTAGCAGTCATGGGTTTTGCTTCTATTTGCTCTGGCAATAGTCCAGTACAACCAATGTAAAATACCAAAGGAGAAATTTTATCTTGGTAGATATTTTCTACATATTTCTCTAGCTTGTTATTTGCTGCCGTCAAAGCTGCGATCGTTTCCTCTTTGCTGATTTGCTTACCAGTTTGTTTATCCTGAAATAACTTCGCCAAACTATCAGCACCAACTTTCTTAAGAATACCTACAACTATGCCATTTTGTTCAAGCCCAAGAAAATCATCAAAGATTGGTTTCATCAACTCGTCAACTTTCGTAATCTTGGTACGTGATGAAAGTAACCTGTGTCTAACAGCAAGATTATCATTAAATGCCATCTCAAAACTTGGCTTAATGATAATCTCTCCAGTTTCCTTGTCATAAAGACGATACATTTTATTCAGAAACTTGTTAGCAGAATGTAACTTACTTAGGTTTAGAATATCTTGACTGCCAATGTCAATCTTATAGCTCAATCTTGAGTCAAGAGTACCATTAAACAGAGCTTCATGAATGTCTATATATTCGTTGGTTGTCGGAAAGTTGATGTAAGCATTCTTGGATAGATAGTGCTTTTGAAACTCATCTAACTGTGGTGCTATAAATACATCTGACTCCTTTTTCAAGTGAGCAGAAATAATACTAGTAAGCACTTTAATTTCTGCAAGTTGATTGAATAGTCCATCAATACTACTGTAACAACTATCAGAAGCTACAAGCGGTAAGTTATCTAGATGGATAGAATATTCAGTATGGAAGTCAAATTTTTCTGCATCTAAAACACCTTTCTCTTTGAGCAAATCAAAAGCTTTTTTACTACTAATTTTTACTTGTAAGGACTTTATGTTGATTTTGTCATCATTTACAATTGTGTAGTTATTAAAACTATTGAGGTTATTTACCAGCAAACCTGCTACTTCAAGAGTGGGGGTTTGATCTTCAGATTTGGCAAGTCTGACTTTCCGTTTGATAAGCATATTGATAGTAGCAGTATTGCGATTAAACTGAAACTCGCCCATACCAACATACTCAGCATTATCTATATATTCTGTTTGCAGCCAAGGTTGAATCAGTTCCCCACTTTCGTTTCTCACACCTTTAACCCGTTTGATGCCTGTTCTTTGATAATGTTCTTGCAGATGTTTGATGTTGACGATAATATTGTTACGATATTCTGCAAAAATTTTGATTAGTTCTAGCAGACAAATTTGATTATTTGTCATATTGTCACCTTCCATATAAAGGTAAATAATCTGTTAAAGCCACAGTTGAGAATCAGTTCTGCCAAAGGAAAAACTTAAAGGACAAACACACAATAAAATCATGCCAAATGTATGCTAAACAAGGGGAAAAATCTCCTTGTTGAAGGTAAGCAAACTATGGGCGTTTAATTACTACAAACTTTGGGCATTGTCTGCCCAACTTAGCGTTGCAAATCTATATAGTACTATTATACTATATAAAATTCAGTTGTGTAGGCATAGTCCATCGTAGATATGGCTCTGCAATGAGGTGTTATGCTGCGATCGCGGATTTATGCCATACTGCTGGCCCTTTTTAACTTTTGCGCCTCTGAGTGACTTTGTATAAACTCGTTATTTATGCGCCAGGTTTGAAATAATCAAAAAGGCGATCGCCTGAATCTGCGCGAATCAATGCTACAACTACATCTGGTAAGGCGGTTAAACTGGGATAAACTAAATAACGTGGTTCCCAACGCGGACGAAACTTCTCTCTGTAGGCGTGCAGTCCCTTAAAATTGTAGAAGCGATTCAAGTGCCCGTAAAGATAGTGCAATACTCTCTCTAAGCGGCGTGATTCTGGGTTGTCTCCAACTCCTGCAAGGGCAGAAAGACCGAAATTAAAGCTGTCGTAACCACACTCTTTAAAATGTTGAAGCAGGGAAACAAATAAAAAGTCCATTGTGCCATTTTCGATGGACGCGCGATGTCGCATCATGTCAATAGTGGCTTCGTTGAGTTGGTATTCTTGGAGAATGTTGGCAAAGGCGCTGATGTTACCTTCAGGATTATGCACCACAGCAATCTCGCACTCTCGCAGGTAAGCTTCGTCAAACCAACCCAAAGAAAAGTGTTTTTCCGAACCTTGTACCATTTTCAGCCATTCATCACTTACAGATTTGAGCAGGTGCAATAAATCATTGGCGATGGGTGGTTGGTAAAATTCGATTTGGTATCCTAGCTTAGTTAAACGACTGATTGATGGTCTAAAGTTTTTACCGGCTTTACCTTGTAATGTAAAACTTTTCAGGTCAACGATCGCTTCTTCTCCAATTTTGAGTACCTTAAACCCCAACGATCTATAAAGCTCAACATCATCGGGCAAAGTTTGGTAAAAGCCTGGATACCAGTCGTTGCGTTGGCAAAACTGCCAGAAAGCAACAATTGTCTCTTTGCGGTCTTCAATGGGGCCTATGGGATCTCCTAATGCGATCGCACCCCTACCTTTGGGAACATAGGCAATTACACTATTACCAGTAGGACTGAAATAATAACTTTTATCATTTAAAAGTGCGATCGCTGCTAAAGAAGAACGTCCATATTGTTCGACAATTTCTTTTGCTCTTTTTCGCTCATTTGGCGTTGCTAAATTACGCCAAAACACAGGTTGCAACAGCATTACCATTGCGTATGTAATAGTAACTCCGGCAATAATATAAATAGAATTAGCAAAAAATTCTCCAAATTTGCTCTTTGGTTGCAGTCCCCAATTATCCTCAGTGAAGAACATCGCTAAAGTCTGAAGTACAGCTTCACGCCAATTAAAATTTTCTGAAAATTTGCCGTCTAGCAAGTAAAATCCAATAGTTCCGTATGCCAGAGTAAATAGTAAGGCACCAATAAGCACTCGAACTCCCCGTGCAATGGAAGGACGGTCTGATTGCGCCGTGAAAAAATGGCGCATCAAGATTAACTGCACCAATAAAACTCCAGAGAGGAGACTTTCTTCATAGTCCAGTCCCTTAAGCAAGTGGCTGAAAATAGAAATTACTAGTAAACCAATAGTCAGTAACCAGGCTATTCTTTTTCGGCGTAATAAGTTAGTAGCAAGTGTGAGTAAAACAAACCCAGTTAACGCTGCAAATACATGACCACTAGCACGAATATCAAACGGAAAAAATTCTTTCAGCCAGTGATTTCGCCCATATAGGTTAGGTGTCACTGCTGACAACAAATTCACTACTCCGACTAAACCTGTAAGGAAAGCTGCACTCCAAAGTCCAATCTGAGTTTTTAAATTATTGGTCATTAGTCTAAAAGTATTAATTAGAAGTTAGAAGTTAGGAAGTTTTTGCTCTACCACTGTTTTTAGAGGATGTTTAAAAAGTTCTATTGTAGGTATCAAAACGTTCTAGATCCCCCTAAGTCCCCCGATAAATTGGGGGACTTTGACTCCGGTTCCCCCCTTTTTAAGGGGAGCCAGCGCGGTCTTCTCCCAAAGGGAGAGGCTACGCCAAGGGGTCTCCCCAAGTGGAGCGACTGGCGTGGGTTAGGGGGGGATCGCTAGGTGCCTAAAATCACGGCGAAATACTTTTAAAACATCCTCTTAGAGACTAAAATAATAAACAAACCAATTTTACAGGCTGTATTACCTATACCGATTAAGTTTTAATGTTTTGAATTTTCTCCATAACACCTTAATTTTAATGCCTTGTACCAATTCTTTGGGAAACTGCACAAAATTCAGTTTTGGTAAGACTTGGGGCTTAGGCAACTGGTTCTATGCAACCTCACAGCTAATTAGTATTAGCTGTGAGGTTGCGGTAGAACCTGATTTTTAAAATTCTAACTCCTAACTCCTAATTCTTAACTCTTAACTTTTTTAAATTGTTCTCCTACATACGAGAGCGAATCTTTAAGATGCTTGTGGAAGTAGTTCCAGCCTATATCTGCACCTGACAAACCATGACCGCCTGGAAAGGCATAAAATACGTGAGTAATGCCTAATTTGTTTAAGGTTTCGTTGAAAGCTTTGGTCGAAGCCAGCAAATTAGTATCGTTCAGACCTGCATCCAGGTAAACACGTAATTGCTTTCTATCTTCAGGTGGTAGCTGTTGGACGATTTGTTGGGGACTATTTTGTGAACCGCTATTATCGGTAAAATAACCGCTATGGCTAAACAGAATATGAAAGTTGTTAAGATAGCGTAACCCGATATTTAGTGCCCCCCATCCCCCAGAAGACAGACCTCCCAACGCCCAAAACTGGGGTTGTTCTAAAGTGCGGTAGCGCGACTTGACAACCTGCACTAATTCTGAGCCAATCAAAGTCCCCATTTTGCCATTCGGCCCATCAAAGTAATCGGGATCGTATAAAGGACTGGAACCGCGATTATCATTACCATCAGGTGTAATCACAATTGATGGCGGTAATTTTCCACTTTTATAAAGTTCATGTAGTACGTCTAAGACTGCATACTTGTCAGCATAGGCACGGGCATCATCATGACCACCGTGGAGCAAAAATATTACAGGGTAGCGCTTTTGCAGATTTTTCTTATAGCCAGGGGGCAAAATCACGCCGTAGTTGCGGACTGCACCCATCGCTTGGGAGTTGAAGGTTGCTAATTGAAACTTGAGCCCAGTATCTGCCTCTTCTTTGGGTGGGTCTAGTTGTGGCGCACCCAAGATAAATACATAATAATAACCAGCAGAAGTGAGGAGTGCGATCGCTCCTACCAAACTAATTAAAAATTTAGAAATCTTCATATTTATTTAGCGTTCCAAAAAATCACCTCCCTCAGAACTTACTATAGTTAATCTGATGAGAAATGGCAGCAGAGTTTCCACATTGATGTTTTAATCTCAACGGTTTTGCAAAATAGAATTATTTCAATTGGTAATTGCTAATTGTTTTGAATATTTTTACCATCGTTAATACCTAAATTAGTAGCCTTATGTGCATGTGCTATTTCAGCTGATTTAAATTGTTCACCCACAAATGTCAAAGAATCAGCTAAATGTTCTCGCCAGTATTGCCAAGTATGACTGCCAGGAAACTGACGAAACGAATTAGAAACTTTTAGGTTATTTAATACTTTAGAAAAGTTTTTGGCCGCGTCGATTTCTTCAATATCTGATGTCCCAGAATCTAGGTAGATTCGCAACCTTTTTTTAACTGGTGTGGGAATGCTTTTAATATAAGTTATTGGGCTATTTATCGGGCCGCTTTTATCATGAAAATAACCACTATGACTAAATAAAATTGAGAAATGATTCACGTTGTGTAATCCCACATTCATTGCACCCCAACCACCAGAAGATAAACCACCTATTGCCCAAAAATCTGGATTAGTTAGTGTACGATAACGGCTTTGCACAACTTTTACCAACTCATCGCCCACGGCTGTGGAGACTTTACCGTTAGGGCCATCAATATATTGAGGATCCCAATAGGGACTAGAGCCACGTTTGTCGTTGCCATCTGGTGTGATAATGATGCTGGGTGGCAACTTACCTGTAGTATAAAGTTGTTCCACAGTCTTAAGAGCTTGTCCCTTGCCTTGAATAAACCAATCAGTGGGATTACCATGTCCACCGTGGAGGAGAAAAATTACAGGATATCTTTGTTTTGGATTTTGCTCATAGCCAGGGGGTAAAGAAACGCCGTAAGTGCGACTTGCACCCATTAATTGACTATTGTAGGTTGCAATTTTGTAGGTTAAGTGAGTAGCTAAGTTACTAGTACTAGACTGGGTTGGAATCGCGGAAGGCGTTGTTTGTAAATCCTGCTGTTGAGGTGGTTTTGCTACAACAGTTGGAGATAAATTACAGCCAACTAGGGTTAATAGTGAAACTAGCAAGAGATTTTTTGATTGTTTGTAGTTCATTTTTGAAGGGCACTGGACAGTCTGTGCTGGCAACCATCAAGTTTACGCAAGTAATTTGTCAATGTTGTGTCAACAGGATGGAAACTTTGCGACTTATTGTAAGTTAAAAGTCAAGAGTTAGAATAAGTTTGTTTACGATGCTTAAAAAACTGCAAATCAATTTCAGCACACTGTTTGGCTTCTCGTTGCTGGTGCTTTCTTTGTGGGCGATCGCTAGCGAACTGCACGAGTATAATTATCGTGACATCCTCAACTCTCTAGCTGCTATTCCTAAAAGCCGCTTAAGCTGGGCAATTTGGCTCACAGTCTTGGGCTATCTAGTGATGATTGGGTACGATATTTTGGGTTTTAGTTACATTAATCGTTCCCTAAGTTGGAACAAGATTGCTTTAACCAGCTTTATTAGCTCTGCATTTAGTAATACCATCGGTTTTGCTTTGCTGACTGGTAGTGCTATCCGTTATCGATTTTACTCCAGTTGGGGAGTGTCGGCAGTTGCGATCGCTCAAGTAATTGCTTTTGCCAATTTTACTTTTTGGCTGGGGATGTTTGCCGTTGCTGGTTGCTTATTTCTCATCAATCCCCTGAAAATTCCTACTCAACTACATTTACCTTTTGCCACTGTGCGTCCCATCGGCGTAATTTTTCTGCTATTGGTTGCTGGTTATTTGGTAGGAAGTATTTTTGTTAAACAACCGTTAATAATTCGTGGACAAGAATTTCGATTTCCTGATTTTAAGATATCCCTGATCCAAATAGCAATTTCTAGTCTTGATTGGATTTTAGCCGCAGCAGTTCTTTATGCTGTGCTTCCCAGTCATATATCTCTGTCCTATCTGGACTTTTTGGGTATCTACTTACTAGCGATGTTTGCAGGAGTTGTTAGTAATGTCCCCGGTGGTTTGGGAGTATTTGAAACTATAATTTTGCTGATTCTCTCATCCAAAGTTTCGGCTGCGGCAATTTTGGGCTCAATGCTAGCTTATCGGGGAGTCTATTATTTCTTACCTTTGCTAGTAGCATCGGGTTTGCTGGGACTTTATGAAATTATATTTAGAACCCGTAATTTAAAAAATATCAATAAACTGTAAAATTCCGCTTCAGTATGAACACTAACAATGAGATACCCGACTTATCGGATAAGTCGAGTATCTTAGGCTTTCAAATAATTGAAATTTATAAACGCTGTTAATTTCAAATGCGATATCTTCACAACTAGCGGCAAAAGTTCATAATTTTTGCTGAGGCGATCGCTAATCTAATTCCATAACAATAGTAACAGTTAGTTGGAAATTTTGAATTAGATTTTCATAAATCATTATCAAAATTCCGTTTTACAGTTTGAGGATAGAAATAATCATGAAAAACAAAGTATTGTTTGGTGCTATTTTCATGGCAACTTGGGTAGGAACACTGATTCCTAGTGCTTTAGCCGCCTCACCATGTTCTGTGGGACAAAAGGCTGAGGTTCTTTGGAAGCAAGCATGGTATCCAGCAACCGTACTTAAGGTTAATGATGAGAAGTGCTATATTACATACGATGGTTATGATAGTTCCTGGAATGAATGGGTTGGCAATGCACGCTTCCGGGCATCATTTCAAGCTGGAGATTCAGTGAGAATTTTGTGGAAGGGGAAATGGTATCAAGGGCAGGTTTTAGAAGTTAGTAACAATCTTTATAAAATTACTTATGATGGCTACGATAGTTCTTGGGATGAGTGGGTTGAACCTTCTAGAGTAAGCAGATAGAGAATATTTCTGTCGGTTAACAAATTAAATGCCGTCTTAACAAGTTAATATCGCTGGAATATTCAAGGCTATAATCCTCACTGCACCAATGATTATAGCCACTCGCCCTGTATTATGGGGGTTCATTTAGGTTTTGATGCACCAAGTTCTTTGGTTGTCGCTTTCGCTATGGGTTATGCTGTGTTAGCAAAAAAGTATACCTCGACCTCCTTATTTAAAAGCAGATCGGCATATTCTTTGTATTTAGTGGGATAGGCTCATAGATGTAATTCTGTCATTTTGCACAGATTGTGATATTCTGAACTTACAATGCCATTTTTATGGCGGGATGTGGCGCAGCTTGGTAGCGCACTTCGTTCGGGACGAAGGGGCCGCTGGTTCGAATCCAGTCATCCCGATTTGTGCTTGTAGAGCGACAAATTAATTGACCGTGGCGACATTTTATTTGTCAAATAGAGAAAGCGACAAATTATTTGTCGCTCTACTTATCTATAACTGTCGCTGTACAGATAGGTTCATATAATATTACGATCGCTTCATCAAAGGCTTTGCTTGCTACGATTGAATTTGTATAACTCTAGTGGTAAAAGCGGATTGTGACTGTAAAACCAGACTGGTTGCGGGTAAAAGCACCTGGGCGTGAGCGCATCGGTAACGTTAAAGACATTTTGCGGGATTTATCCCTCAATACAGTTTGTGAGGAAGCCTCCTGTCCAAATATTGGTGAATGTTTCAATGCCGGGACTGCCACGTTTTTGATTATGGGCCCGGCTTGTACACGCGCTTGTCCCTACTGTGATATTGATTTTGAGAAAAAACCCAAACCACTAGACTCGACAGAACCTCCACGACTGGCGGAAGCTGTTCGCCGCATGAACCTTAATCATGTAGTCATCACTTCTGTAAACCGAGATGATTTGTTTGATGGTGGTGCATCTCAGTTTATGGCGTGTATTGATGCGGTTCGCTCCGTTTCACCTAACACCACAATTGAAGTACTAATTCCTGACTTGTGCGGTAATTGGAATGCTCTAGAATTGATTATACAAGCTGCGCCAGAGGTATTAAACCACAATACCGAAACTGTCCCCCGCCTATATCGCCGGGTACGTCCCCAAGGAAACTACGATCGCACATTAGAATTATTACAGCGCACTCGGCAACTTTCTCCTAGCACATACACTAAATCTGGGATCATGGTTGGACTTGGTGAAACTGATGCCGAAATCCGCCAAGTCATGCAAGATTTGCGAACTGTTGATTGCGACATTTTGACAATTGGGCAATATCTCCAACCCAGTCAAAAACATTTACAAGTAAATGAATTTATCAATCCAGAACAATTTGCTGCTTGGAAGGCATTCGGTGAAGAAATCGGATTTTTACAAGTTGTTTCTTCACCATTGACAAGAAGCTCATATCATGCAGGGCAAGTCAGGGAATTAATGGAACGTTATCCACGCAGTCAATTTTAGATTTTAGATTGCTAAAAGGATGGGGTGATTGGGGGGAGACTTGATTAATGACTAATTCAAAATCTGTAGCAATTCTGGGTGCAGGTGCTTGGGGTGCATCTCTAGCAAATCTCGCCACAGCAAATGGTCATCAGGTGCGCGTGTGGTCGCGTCAAGGTTCGCAAACTCTCCAAGCAGTGTTAGAAGATGCTCAAATAATCCTGTCTGCGATCTCAATGATTGGTGTCAGAGATGTTACTTCCCAAGTCCAGTCTTTCCCCCTTTCTCCAGAGACAATTTTTGTGACGGCGACGAAAGGCTTAGATCCTCAAACCACCTGTACACCGTCGCAAATTTGGCAAACAGTATTTCCTGACCATGCAGTAGTTGTTTTGTCTGGGCCTAATTTATCTAAAGAAATTCAACTAGATTTACCAGCAGCAACAGTGGTAGCCAGTAACATCCCCGCAGCGGCGGAAGTACTGCAGTTAGTATTTTCTTCTCATCGTTTCCGGGTATATACCAATCCCGACCCCTTGGGGGTGGAACTGGGGGGAACACTGAAAAATGTGATTGCGATCGCAGCTGGTGTATGCGATGGTTTACATCTAGGAACCAATGCCAAAGCTGCTTTAGTCACCCGCGGACTCACAGAAATGGTTCGCATTGGTAACGACTGGGGTGCAAAGACGGAAACATTTTATGGTTTATCGGGTCTTGGAGACTTGTTAGCAACCTGCAATAGTCCCTTAAGTCGCAATTATCAAGTCGGCTACCAGCTAGCTGGTGGTAAAACACTTCAAGAAACTCTTGCAAATTTACAAGGAACTGCTGAAGGAGTGAACACTTGCCAGGTTTTGATGCAACGAGCCAAGCAACAAAACATTCCTGTTCCAATTACTGAGCAAGTTTATCGGTTACTTCAGGGAGAAGTCACACCCCAACAAGCACTTGATGAACTGATGCTGCGAGATATCAAGCCAGAGTACAACTACTAATAGTCCACCAAATTAATTTTCCAAGGTTTGTAGTGAGCGATTTATCGCTCAATTTCAAGCACTGTTCGCGCAGCGTTCCCGTAGGGTAGTGCTTACTACAAACTTTTACAAACCATTATTGAAATTGAGAGGTTAACACGACAAGGGGACAAGAAGAGAGTATTTGATAACTTCCCCGCGTTTTCTATCTCCGTATCGATAGAGTTTTTGGAGTTAACACTAATCACTTCCCCGATATCTATTAGTTCTACTTATACCTGAATAATCCTGAGAAAAAATTGCTAAATCGTCAGGATATTAGTTTTGTAGCCATGTAAATGTGACTATGCCAATTATAAAGATGACATTCACTGAAGGATGTTTATACCGTGTTATAAAAGTTACCATCGAAACCCGTCAAGGTTGAAATGTTAACTAAGTAGTTGAAATATTGAAAGCCTAGCTGCCAATTTGAATAGCTATTGGTTAAATCAAAAATTTAGCAGCCAATTAAGTTCAGTAATCCTGTATCCAATAAAACCATTACAGTTAATTTCTAAAAAAATTGTAATGGAACCTTCAACTATGTTAGTTCATCGTGAATCACGGGAACAATAGCAACAGTTGAATAGCTGACCGTAATCTAAGCTGACCGAAATCTATTGTTACCTGGAGCCATTGAGACGATCTTTATGCCAGCAACATCTTTTTATGCAGATGCCCCCTACAACACCAAAAAGTCCCGCCAGGCTTTGGACTCGGATCTCACGGTTGATGAAAGCGAGTTATCGGTAGATGATTTACATGAGCTAGAGATAGCTTCTGTTGATAATGCTAACTTTGCTGCTAGCACCAACCGCCGGAGTACAGACCTAGTACGCCTATATCTTCAAGAAATTGGTCGGGTTCGCTTGTTGGGGCGAGATGAAGAGGTTTCAGAAGCTCAAAAAGTCCAACGTTACTTGCGGATGCGGATAGTGCTTGCTAACGCCGCAAAGCTTGGAGATGAAGTGATTACGCCTTATCTGAGGTTAATTGAAGTTCAAGAACGTCTGACCTCAGAACTAGGACATCGCCCGTCTTTAGAAAGGTGGGCTGCTACTGCTGACATAATTTTATCCGATCTCAGACCGACTTTGGCAGATGGCAAACGTCGCTGGGCAGAAATTGCCAAGTTGACAGTAGAAGAGTTAGAGCAAGTTCAGTCCCAAGGATTGCAAGCAAAAGAACACATGATTAAGGCTAACCTTCGCCTAGTTGTGTCTGTTGCTAAGAAGTATCAAAATCGTGGTTTAGAATTGTTGGATTTAGTCCAAGAAGGCACACTAGGTTTGGAGCGGGCTGTAGAAAAATTTGACCCCACTAAGGGTTATCGCTTCAGTACTTATGCTTACTGGTGGATTCGTCAGGGAATTACAAGAGCGATCGCAACTTCTAGTCGCACCATCCGCCTCCCTGTCCATATTACCGAAAAGTTAAACAAAATCAAAAAGGCCCAACGCAAAATTGCTCAAGAAAAAGGTCGCACCCCAACTCTAGAAGATTTAGCAACTGAGTTAGAGATGACACCGACCCAAGTAAGAGAAGTTTTGTTACGGGTTCCTCGCTCCGTTTCTTTAGAAACCAAAGTTGGCAAGGATAAAGACACTGAGTTAGGCGAATTACTCGAAACTGACTGTGTAACTCCAGAAGAAATGTTAATGCGAGAATCTTTACAAAGAGACTTGCATCATCTTCTATCAGATTTGACTAGCCGAGAACGCGATGTAATTTTGATGCGGTTTGGTTTGGCTGATGGTCATCCTTACTCTTTAGCAGAAATTGGCCGTGCTCTTGACTTATCGCGCGAACGAGTTCGACAAATAGAATCCAAGGCTTTGCAAAAGCTACGCCAACCCAAGCGTCGCAACCTCATCCGCGACTATTTGGAGTCTCTAAGTTAGTCAATGTTTAAGAGTCATTTGTCATTAGTCATTTGTCATTAGAAAACTACAATTGACAAATGACTAGGGACAAAAGACTGAGTTTATCCCAGGTTAAAAGCCTTTTAGAGGCTTATAGCAAATAATTTGCATTTAATTGCATGAGAGTTTCCCCAAAGCTTTGCTCAGATATCTTGAAGGTGGGGATCGATTAAACAATTCAAAATTAACTCACGCAAAATTTAAAGTCAAGGGATGCAATCGTTACAAGTATCCTAACTATTCGCTGTATGCAAATTAAATGCACTACAGCTTATTACTTGAATTTTGATCGAGATTTGGTGAATTGTTTTTAAATATTTAGTAAGAATTCTCAATAGGCAATGATTGTTGCAAATTGCTCCCAAGATTTGTTATATTCTCAATTAACGAGCTTTGTTGAGAAATATTAGTATGACTGTCTACACAACTACTTCACTCAAGGCAGAACTGAACGAACGAGGCTGGCGATTAACTCCCCAGCGCGAAACGATTTTACACATTTTTCAAGAACTTCCGCAAGGTGAACATCTAAGTGCGGAGGATCTTTATCATCGGCTAGAAACTGATGGTGAAGGGAAAGGGATCAGTTTGTCAACTATTTATCGGACTTTGAAGTTGATGGCCAGGATGGGACTTTTACGGGAATTAGAATTGGGTGAGGGACATAAGCATTATGAGATCAACCAGCCCTATCCCCATCATCACCATCACTTAATTTGTGTTAGATGCAACTCAACTATTGAGTTTAAAAATGACTCAATTTTAAAAATTGGGTCGAAAACTGCTCAAAAAGAAGGTTTTCACCTGCTTGATTGTCAAATGACAATCCATGCAGTGTGTCCCAAGTGCCAACGGGCGCTGATGCCGCTTTAGCACTTGGGTAGTATAAAAAGACGAAACTACTCAAATTAACCAAATAAGGGGAATTTTGAGCAGTGCGTAATTTGCTGTTACTAGAGGCTAGAAACGAGTTGGGGACTGATACTAACAACACCAAAGCGGATGTTAAAAGCGTCCGCTCTTAAGATCCTTGAGGCTAATGCCGTAGAATTCTTGAGCTTGTTTAATCGCTTTTTTGGTGTCATCTGCCATCACACCGTTCAGCTTGCCTTTATAAAAACCCCGCTCTCGTAGTCGCGTTTGGATTTCTAGGGTATTAAATTCGCTTTTGCTAGCAGTATTAACTGAGCTATATAACTTAGCTCGCGTAGTTGGGCCAGCAACGCCACTTGCCGTCAAGAAATTAGCTGCCTGAAATCTGCGTACAGCATCGGCAGTATAGGGGCCATAGTAGCCATTTGGCTCTCCCTCTAAATATCCTGCCTGGATCAATTGTTCTTGGATAACTCTAACTGGCTCACCGCGATCGCCTACACGGAGTTTATCTCGATTGACTACCTTTTTGGGAGCCTCTTCTCCATCGCCGATGCCAATTCCTGGCAATTTACCTAATGTTGCTTGGCCAGCAATTCCATCCACACTTAATTTATAAGCATCTTGGAACCGCTTCACAGATTCTTCAGTAATTGGGCCAAATATCCCCGTGGCGTTCCCGTAATAAAAGCCTGCGACTCTTAAGCGTTCTTGCAAAACCCTGACATTTTCACCTTCATCCCCCTTCGCCAGGTAGTTGGGATTACGGCGCTGGGTAGTTGCTGAACTAGTAGTGCTGGGCTTTTTGGTTTGTTGTGTACTTACAACAGTGGCTTTTTTAGCTTGTGTAGTCGTAGTACTAGGCTTTTTAGCTTGCCAGCTTTCTAATTTTTGCAGGGTGCTCGATCCAACAATGCCATCCACTGGTAAACCAGCAGCCTTTTGGAAGCGCCGCACAGCTTCTTGTGTGGATACGTCATATACTTGGGTAACAGAAGCTTGGTAAAAACCTGCTGTTCTCAACTTTTGTTGGAGATTCCTGACAGAAGGGCCTCGATCGCCTTTTTCCAGTGCTATGACGCTGCTGACAGCGCCAAGAATAGATAAGGACAGAGCAAGGGGCAACATATACTTCCAAGCCCTACCAGAAAGCCGTTTCCAGTCTGGTGCAGCTGCTTTGTTAAACAAAGAACTGAGGGAGACCAATTCACTGGGTGTACTGTCTTCGTAGGCGAAAGCTAGGTGCAAATACGCAAGATTTTCCATATTTGTTTCCTACACCATTGATTTTTCTTCGATAACTGCTTCAGCTTGATGTACTAGGTTCCTCAAAGCTTCTAATGTTCCTATATTTACATCCTCCCACAAATTGCGCTTGTGTGCTTCTAATAATTTTTCAGCAATATCACGCAGTGCGTAAGGATTCTTTTGCTGAATAAATTCTGACACAACTGGATCGAGCAAGTAAGCTTCTACTATGCCTTGATACATATAATCTTCTACACATTTAGCTGTTGCATCGTAGGCGAATAAAAAATCTACCGTCGCCGCCATCTCAAAGGCTCCCTTGTAACCGTGGCGCATTACTCCTGCAATCCACTTGGGATTAACTACGCGAGAACGATACACCCGTGAAATCTCTTCTTTCAGTTGACGGACTCGTGGTTGAGCGGGTATGGAATTATCACCAAAATAAGTTTGGGGATTTTTTCCCTGTAGAGAACGCACCGCAGCTGTTAAACCACCCTGAAATTGGTAATAATCATCAGAATCGAGTAAGTCGTGTTCGCGGTTATCTTGATTGTGCAGGACAACTTGCATTTGAGATAAGCGTTGTTTGAAGGCTTCGGTATTGGGGATTGGGAATTGGGGATTGGGGA
>NZ_NOLK01000170.1:0-16815 GCF_002245985.1 Nostoc sp. 'Peltigera membranacea cyanobiont' 232 | reverse complement strand
GGGAGGGTTAGGGTGGGGTAAAACCGGTTTAACAACTTGGCATCCGGCTTTTTTAACACTGGGAAAAACTTTGAATGAATGTGCTGCTAAATATCGGGGTTTTTGTAAAAAGTACAAACCAAAAGCGAAAACAGAAAAACGCTATTTTTGGGGTAATCAATTTTTACCTAAAGTAATTAAAGGCAAAGGCAAAAAAGCATCACCAGGACAGATGCAATTGCCTTGGGACACTTGGGAGGCAAGTAATCCAGAAATTGTTGATGTGGCTGAGAAATTTATTTTTGCTAATTGTTACAATCCGCAAGTTGCAGGGATGATTTTTAGAAATCACAATCAATGATTTGAGATGAAGATAGGAGCAGTGTCTCTATTTATCACTCTTTGATGTCTTTTTTAGAGGAATTTGCTACTTACTGGTAATATCAGCGACTCTAAATTAGCTCTTCTCAATTCCCTTTATGTTGTTTATTTTTTTCTTTGGGTTGTGCATAGCCTAGTGCCAGGTATCGAATCTCCCAAAGCCTTATTATTGCGTGGAAAATCTCCCAGGAATAAATCTTTACAATTCTCTGAAAGCCTTATCTGCTACAATTTACAAGTCTCTGCAAGAAGAGAGGAGTAAACACCCAACCACTCCCACTCTTATCCCTTACAATATAAACGTAATAAAACGGGAGTTCTCCATACGAACTTCTCCCTCTCATACCACCATATGTTTCCTCCTTCAGGTTCATGGGTAATTCCTCATATCTTCTCCACTCCCCATCCTTTCCTTTCCATCCCACACTTTTTGTAAAATCATTGTACCCTTTCTCGTTCCTATTTTTCCATTCTCCCTTCTCCCAATCAAAATCGAGAGAATTTCCACTAGCCAAATATATTTTTTTCTGAACACTATAACCAAAATACCCATTTGAGTTCTTGACCCAAAGTGTATCTAGTTGTTTTAAATCTTTACAATTAAAGTTTTTGATATCAATTAAATCTAAGTAGGATTGTTCTTTCTTTCCTGCCGAATAGAGAATAAACTACCAATTCTTTGAATCTGCTTCCCTCCATCTTTGCTGCTGCATTAAATAGTCTAATTCATTTAATAAATGTTCCTTTAAAGATTCAGCATAAACTGGATTTGAGCTATCCAGTTTTTTTAGTTTACGATAAAGCAAAGCTACAATATCAGCATTGCCATTGTAGAGAATATTTAGGTCTAAGGTAAATAAATCAAGATGAGACTTAAATCTCAGTTTAAGTCTACTGATAGAATCAAATGCTTTCTTATAATCTGCTAAAGCCTTAGATTGATTTGAGCGTTCCTCTAATTTACCTTTAACGTAGTTAATATAAACTAAAGTAGCTAAATTATCGGGAGTTTTATCAATTTTATTTTCTATTATTGATAATTCTTCCAGGCTTTTAGTAAAATTTATTTCAGCCTTTTCTAAATCTAAATCTTTTTTTTGATTTGGCTCGTTTTCAGCATCAGCTAGATATTGATACCCTAAAACCAGCGAACTATTTAATAAAGCCTCTTTTAGCTGAGAATTATTAATTTTCTTCTGCAAAACCAAACCTGCAATATTTAAAAACTGATTGGCTTCGTTTGTTTTTCCCTTTTGTTGCAGTTTAGAAGCCACTGCTGAAAGGTTTCTAATTTTATCAATAGATTGGTTGAGTTCTTTTGTGTTTTTGTGAGCAGTTTGCAACTCGATAAATGCACCTATACCTAACAAACCTGTAATCCCTAAAGTCACAGATAAAACCACCGCTCCAAAACTCATTGTTTTTCTAGCTCTTTCTGCGGCTTCCTTTTCTTTCCTTTCTCCTTCTAATTTTACCTGTAGTGTGTGACTAGCTGCTAAAAATTCTTCATCTTGAAAACTTAAACTTTTACCTTTTGCCCAATTATCTGCTTCTACTAAAGCTTGACCCCGCAATAAACGAGACTCATCCTCTTTTTTTGATAATATCCACTGACGATAATTCTCTGCATAAGGACGCAAACTACATAAAGTTTTTTCAATCCATAAATTATTAAAAATTGTTTGATAAATTAGGTTATAAACTTTTAATTTACTATCTTTTTTAACAACGATTCCCGCTAACTGTAAATCACTTTGTTCAATACTACTATCAATATCAATTCCGCCTGAGTGCCATACTTGTTGATATAAATCTAACAAGTATGCTGCTTTCTGTTCATCTCTTTTTAAAATTCTATCCCGAATCGTTCTAAAATGTTCCGGTTCATCTTGAGACTCCCAATTCTCAATCACTCGGCTTGTGACTAAATTCTCTACAAAAGCATCTTCCTCACCTGGGGTAATTAGAGTTTTAGATTTACGGACAAATTCACAGAGTTTCTGAGTCAAAAATGGCTGTCCTCCAGTCCAGTTTAAAATCGCTTTGAGTACAGTTTCCGGGTTGCTAGTTTGTCCAGAGAATCCGTTGATTAAAGGTAAAGCTTCTGCAAATTCAAATCCGGTTAATTCAATTCCTTTGCCAATATTAAAAGGAGTACGCTTTTTATCTTGAATTAACTCAGATGGGGTAGCTACTCCCAAAAGCACAAAAGTAATGCGTTGATATTCAGGATTATCAACTCTTTGATTAAAGAAAGCTCGAATTAAAGCAAAAAAATCATCAACGGGAAAGTTTAAACTGAGAACACTATCAATTTCATCTATAAAAATAACAATCTGTGTGGAAATTAATTTGAGTAATTTGTCAATAAATTTACCAAAAATCTGCACATCAGAAAATCGGGAATTTTCTTCCCATAACTCATCTATATCAAACTGCTCACCTAAGTTTAAACTTTCAGAACCAGCAATAGTATCAATAATCCCAGAATACCATTGTTCAGACTTTAGCCCTGATGTGCCAATTGCGGTTAAATCAATAGATACACAAGCAATTCCTTCACGCTGTAACCTTTGCATTGTGCGGACACGCAAACTGGATTTACCCATTTGTCGAGAGTTGAGGACAAAACAAAACTCTCCAGCTTTCACAGCCTGATACAAATCTGCATCAGCTTGGCGTGTGACGTAGGTAGGTGCATTAGCAGGAAGACTACCACCAAATTGATATTGATAATCTTGGGGAGGCAAATTTATAGTCATACTTTATATGGCTAATAGTTTAAATTATACCTAGAAATCGTCTTGAAGTACTTCAAAGTCGTGTTGGGGTACTCAAAAGTCGTGTTGAGGTACTCAAAAGTCGTGTTGAGGTACTCAAAAGTCGTGTTGGGGTACTCAAAAGTCGTGTTGGGGTACTCAAAAGTCGTGTTGAGGTACTCAAAAGTCGTGTTGAGGTACTCAAAAGTTGTGTTGAGGTACTCAAAAGTCGTGTTGAGGTACTCAAAAGTCGTGTTGAGGTACTCAAAAGTCGTGTTGAGGTACTTCAAACTTTGTCGCACCGGGATCAAGTACACAGGTGCGTAGGCGTAGCCCGCCGTAGGCATCGCTTTCATAAATCTCCACAAACAAAGCGATGTTTAGGACGGGCTACGCCTACGCTTGACTTTTAAAACAATCGCTACAATTATCCTTAAGTGAAGATTAGCAATCAGTTAGCCTGGAAGGTGGTAAAAGTTCAATAATAAAAAAGATTGAGACAGCCATTTTTGGTTTCTCAATCCCATAACCTTACTCCCATTCTACAAAAATTATGCAAAATCTCACCAGAATTACTCGCAATCCTGAAGTTATGGGCGGCAAACCCTGCATTCGGGGAATGCGTATTACCGTTGGTACTATCGTCGGCTTAATGGCATCTGGACACAGTAATAGCGACATTCTCAAAGCATATCCCTACCTCGAAGAAGCTGACATCTATGAGTCCCTTGCCTACGCTGCATGGCGGGCTGAAGAGATTGAAGTTCCTCTCAGAAGTGCATGAAAATTTTGATTTACCAATTAGGCGCGGATAGTCTTAGGGAAATATCGCCAACTCGGTTTCTGGATCAAAAAAGTGAATTTTCTCTGGAGTTAGAGATAACCAAAGTTGCTCACCAGGTTGGACAAATCGGTCTGGTGGAATTCGCACTTGTAGAGATTTTGCTGTAGTAGCAGGTTGAGAACCAGGTTCGGCAATCTTAACAGCGAGAAAGGAATCATTGCCAAGATTCTCCACTAAATCCACTTGCACTGGTAGATTTTTGGTAGCAGGCATACTCAAGTTTAAGTGTTCTGGGCGAATGCCTAAAATTAAAGTTTTCCCATCATATTTTTGTAGGGCTTTTGCCCAAACTTCTGGAAGGGTGAAACGCAACTGTGAATGAGTAATCAACTGCGGGGCATGAAATTCTACAGGAATAAAATTCATCGGTGGCGAACCAATGAACTCTGCTACAAAAAGGTTGGCAGGACGGTTGTAGAGTTCTAAGGGAGAAGCAACTTGCTGAATTTTACCCTCAGACATAATCGCAATGCGATCGCCCATTGTCATCGCTTCGGTTTGATCGTGGGTAACATAAATTGTCGTTGTTCCCAGTTGGCGCTGCAATTTGACAATTTGGGCGCGGGTTTCCGCCCGCAGTTTGGCATCTAAGTTAGAAAGCGGCTCATCCATTAAGAATACTTGCGGGTCACGCGCGATCGCTCGTCCCAATGCAACCCGTTGTCTTTGTCCCCCAGATAGCTGTTTGGGTAAGCGATTCAGCAATGTTTCAATTTGTAACAGTTGAGCAACACTACGCACCTGCTCATCCACCGCCCGTTCTTTGTCAGAAGTGTAGCGCAATCCTTTAGGTAACTTTCTTGTCGCCCCCACAAAAAGATTTTCCGCCCACGTCCGAAGATATGGAGATGAGGGAGTATTTTCTCCTCTGCTCCCCTGCTCCTCTGCTCCCCTGCTTCCCCTACGGCGTAACCCAAAGGCGATGTTGTCATACACCGTCATGTGAGGATAAAGGGCGTAATTTTGAAACACCATTGCGATGTCGCGTTCCTTGGGTGGTAGGTCATTGATCAAGCGATCGCCTACCCAGATATTACCGCCAGTCATCGTTTCTAAACCAGCGATTAATCTCAGCAGAGTGCTTTTACCACAACCAGAAGGGCCTACCAGCACCATAAATTCGCCATCTGCGATCGTCAGGTTAATCCGTCGCAAGACATTAACACTTCCCGCCCGTTCTGGCGCTACATCAGTTTTATCCTCAGACATGAGGGAAGATTGGGTTTGTGAACTTACACCTTCCCCTTTCCGCGCGGAAAAACTTTTATAAACGTTTTCTAAAATAACTTGGGACACAATTAATTATTTGGGAATTGGGAATTGGGAATTGGATTGAAAAAGGGACAAGTGACAAATGATAGTTTAGCGCTCATCATAATACAGGTTCTATCTAAATACGAAAAGTTAAAAAAACAGCTTGCAGTATAAAAAGCAAACTACCCTAAATTTTAGGACTGCCAACAAATAATTACGAATTACGTTAGCGTAGCGGGGCGTAGCCCATTACGAATTACGAATTATCAAGAGGTGTTGTGATGACTACCGATATACCTAAAAATCTTTCCCAAGACCCAAGTATTAACCCTGTCCATGAGATTGTAGACGTACAAACTACAGATTGTTGCATTGTGGGTGGGGGGCCAGCCGGAGCAGTATTGGCGCTGTTGTTAGCGCGTCAAGGCATTTCGGTGATGCTGCTGGAAGCACACAAAGACTTCGATCGCGATTTTCGCGGCGATACGATTCATCCGTCGGTGATGGAAATTATGGAGGAATTGGGACTTAGTAAAGCTTTGCTAGAACTCCCCCATACTAAAATGCGCCAAATTACTATTCAAACTCCTCAAGATGCTGTCACATTTGCAGATTTTAGCCATCTGAAAACTCGCTACCCCTACATTACGATGCTTCCCCAGGTGAAATTCTTGGAGTTTATCACCCAAGAAGCCCAAAAATATCCTAATTTCCATCTGGTAATGGGTGCAAATGTTCAAGAATTAATTGCCGAAAATGGCGTAATTCAAGGTGTCCGCTATCGGGGAGGCGGTGGCTGGCATGAAATTCGGGCAATGCTGACAGTGGGTGCAGACGGTCGCCACTCACGTTTACGCCACCTGGGTGAGTTTGAATCCATCGAAACCTCGCCGCCAATGGATGTCCTTTGGTTTCGCCTACCGCGTCAACCAGAAGACCCAGAGGGGGGAATGGGGCGCTTTGGTCAAGGTAAAATCATCGCCATGCTTGACCGTGGCGATGAGTGGCAAGTTGCCGATGTCATCCCCAAGGGAGGCTATCAACAACTGCGGGCTGCGGGTTTGGAGGAATTAAAAAAATCGGTTGTGGAAGTAGTACCAGAATTCCAGCAACGCATCGAAAATTTACATGATTGGTCACAAGTAGCTTTTCTCTCGGTCGAATCCAGCCGCGTCAAACGCTGGTATCATCCAGGACTGTTACTCATCGGTGATGCGGCTCATATAATGTCCCCTGTGGGTGGTGTTGGCATTAACTACGCGATTCAAGATGCTGTAGTTGCGGCGAATGTACTCAGCAAACCGCTTAAGAACCGAAAAGTACAACTTAGCGACCTAGCAAAAGTACAACGTCAGCGCGAGTTGCCCACACGCATCATTCAAGCGTTTCAAACTTTTATCCAAAAACGGGTATTTGCCCCGGTTCTGACCTCAAATAGCACCTTTGTACCACCTGCATTTTTGCGCTTCCCCATCTTGCGCGATCTACCAGCTAGGTTGATCGCCTTCGGTGTTTTTCCCTCTCACGTCAAGACTTAATTTTTGCCAATAATTTTTGATATTTCTAGAATTGATGGTACAATTATACTACTCATGCAGAATTGAATGCTCAATTTAGTCAGGCGAAAGTGGCGGACGGCATACTTAATGCTGTTCAAAGCGATCGCTTGGCTTTTATGCTAGAAATAACTAAAAACTCAGACATTATTAAAAAATGCCAACAATTAAACATATCTAGATATTAATTGGCACTACATAGAAAAATCCCTCTTTTTCAATCAGTACTTTTTGCAGTCAGGAGTAATTTTAATGAACAGCTGCGTTTTGATGGCGGAAATTATTAACGAGCCGCAACTCCGCTACACAGCCGATAAATTGGGAGTTACGGAAATGCTGGTGCAGTTTCCCAATTCCCTGAAACCAGAAGATCCGCCAGCTACCCTAAAAGTTGTCGGCTGGGGGAATTTAGCGACAGAAATTCAGCAAAATTACCACCAAGGCGATCGCGTCATCCTGGTAGGACGTTTAGGCATGAATACTGTTGAACGTCAAGAAGGTTTTAAAGAAAAACGCGCCGAATTGACAGTACAACAAATTCAACCTGTTGGAGGTAGTTTTAATACCGATCCATTGCCTTCAGCAACCGTAACTCCATCATTCACTGAAACCACTCCCCGACAAACACCTTCAGCATCTCGTCCTCCACAGAAAGAGGTTAACAGTTACGATTCACCACGTCCAGCGCCTACTCCGGCTGCAAATCCTGTTGGCGTTACTCCGCAAGCTACAAGTTACGAACCCGTACCCCAACCGACAAATTATGAGCGAACCACTTATCCAGCAGTCAAAGAGGAAGAACCAGATCCAGATGATATTCCCTTCTAAAGTTGGTAGTTGAGCGTGTATTCAGTTTGCTAAGGGACTTCCAAAAAATAAAATATACAGAGGGTGTGTTAGGCGAAAGCCGTAACGCACCGAGATATCTGGCGGTGCGTTACGCTGTCGCTAACGCACCCTACAAAATTGGATATTTTTTTAATTGGAAGTCCCTAACCAAACATTACGATTAGACAATTTCTACCAATAGCCATCCTTTAGGATGTGCTATTTTTTTGTCTGTATTAACCCATTGCTGAATTCTGACGACTGACGCATATATTCTGTTTCGATAAATTTCCTTTATTTCCTGATTTTAAACAGCTTATTCAATAGAAAGGCTTCGTCATACTTTTGTCATAAGTTTGTCATAATTGCGTTAAATTAATATTTAGTGCTTACGGGAATTAAAGTACTAAACATTGAGAACAAAATATAAAGAATACATCAAGTTCAGTACTTGTATATACATTTTTTAGTCAAAAATATAAAGATTATGCGAAGATGTCTATGGAAGTATAGACATTTAAGTAAATTTTCTGTATTCCATTCTTATCAGATTATCTAAATATTTCTTGTTTCCAAGTCTCGAATTACAGATTATTTTTCGTTACTAAACACTCTGAGAGGATGTTTTAAAAGTCTCTAAGGGTGTAATTTTGCCCAATTTTTGATCGCGATAAATAATTCGTTACACAGCACAAGTCATATCTAAAACTTTCTAGTTTTAACTCTGTGAACTCCTGAGTAGAGAAAGTCTCAACTTAGATAATTCTGATTGAAAGAAAACTGAATAGAACGAACAATATTTTCAGGGATTAAAACTCGATCGCACTCTATTGAGGAAAATAATATTATGTCCAGATTAATTGTTTCTTCTCCTTCATTCATCGGCACCTCTGGTTCGGATCTAGTGAGAGGTCAAGAAGATAACACATCCCCAGCAATTGGAATTGAGGTTCTAAAAAAAGGAGTCATTGATACTAGAGAAGGTAACGACACTATCAAGGGTAATGCTACCGGTGCCAATATAGATTTCCCCGATAACGACGGTATAACCACAGGCGTTGCTAACAGTGGCATCATTAATGTAAGTAAAGGAGACGATACCATTATCGGTACTGGCACTGGCGGTTTTGAGTATCGAGGTATTGCATCTGGTATAGGTATCTCTAACACTCAGGGCGGCTACATCTATGGAGGAGATGGAAAGGATTCGATCTTCGGAACTGGAAACGGAAACACAGAATTAGGTACTTCTATAGGCATCAATAATACTCAGCATAGCCACATTGATGGAGGAAAAGGGGACGACTCGATCTCTGGAACCGGAAATGGAGGTAATGCTACAGGTATCGATAACAGTGAAGGTAGCGTGATTAGCGGAGGTCTTGGAAACGATTCTATTACTGGTATCGGTAGTGGCAGTGGTGCGTATATAGATCCCGCTCATTCAGACTATGCGAGTAGTGGTACAGGCATCAACAACAGCAAGGGTAGCGTGATTAGTACAGGACAGGGAAACGACTTCCTCTCTGGCACTGGTACTGGCGGTGCAGGGACTGGCAGTACGCCTTTTGGGGAGATTGGAGCAGGTAGTGGTAGAGGCATTGTTAACAGTGGCATCATCTGTTTAGGCGATGGCAACGATACCATCATCGGTACTGGTATTAATCAAGGCATAGGTTTTCTTAATACTAATGGTATTATATGTGGAGGGGCTGGAGATGATACCCTTACTGGCTATGGTACCAGCATTGGTATCCAAGGCGGCACTATTGATGGCGGAAGCGGTAACGATTACTTTAAAGCCCGTCGAATTGATGCTAACGGTAATCCCGTTTCAAACCAAGGCGGCGATATTGCCAATGTCTTAATTAAAGGTGGATGTGGAAACGACACATTTGATGTTGGTTACGGTAATGCCACCATTAATGGCGGTTCGGGATGGGACAAGCTAATTCTGCCTGACTTCAAAACTAATTACACCATCATCGGTAGCTCCGACAATTACACCATTAAACGCGATGGGTTTGTCCTCAACGTCTTGAATGTTGAGCAGATCGCATTTGGAGGTGTTGTGCCTCATGCTTAGAACGACTTACCCACAAAGTCAACAGTCTAGCGATCTGGTACGGATGCTCTTAGCGGCTATTGCTTGAAATCGTACTTCCACAAAAATACTCTACTGATTTAATTCCCTCAGTCGAGTATTTTTACTGCTCAAACGTTTTGTGAGTGGAACGGTATAACCTGCGATCGCCTAGGGCGGGGCGTAGCCCATAGCGAAGTTTCATCAAAGCTTTTCCTGCTTCAAAAAACGCCAGTTCTACTTTTCGCTCAAGGTACAGGCGATCGCGTTCCTCCGTCTCGGACAACTCCTGCACCTCATGCCAAGGAGTGTAAAAACCAAATTTAACGACATAATGGATTAAAACTATTGTTAAAATCCAAATAATTTTAAGTTAAGATTATTACCCAACTCCTATGAGAGAAACTGTCCTAGAGGTTCGCAATTTACAAGTTGAATTTCCCGGTGATGGCAATATTGTCAGAGCTTTGGATGGTATTTCCTTTGGGCTGCATCGAGGTGAAACTCTAGGAATAGTAGGAGAATCGGGGAGTGGTAAATCAGTGACAGCCTTAGCTGTGATGGGTTTGTTGCAAAGTCCCGGTATAGTGACTGGCGGTGAAATCTGCTTTCGTCCACAGGAGAATGGCAACCCCATCGATTTGGTAAAATTGCCTCCTGAGCAAATGCAGCTACACCGGGGTGGCGACATCGCCATGATTTTTCAAGAACCGATGAGTTCGCTTAATCCTGTTTATAACATTGGGTTTCAGCTAACAGAAGCGATTATGCGGCATCAAAATGTGTCAGCAGCCCAATCACGACAAATTGCGATCGCAGGTCTGCAAGAAGTAAAACTCCTACCTAGCGATGAGGAGATCCAACAGCAGTATACCGAAACTTCATCGAAACTAGAACCAGCAAAGTTGGCACAGTTGGTTAAACAACACAAAGAAGCCATGCTGGAACGCTACCCTCATGAACTTTCTGGGGGTCAGCTGCAACGGGTGATGATTGCAATGGCAATTTCTTGCAACCCATTAATCTTAATTGCCGATGAACCAACCACAGCTTTAGATGTGACGGTGCAAGCGACTATTTTGGACTTGTTGCGAGAATTGCAGCAAAGCCGTGATATGGCAATGATTTTCATCACCCACGACTTGGGGCTAATTTCGGAAATTGCTGACCAAGTAGCGGTGATGTATAAAGGCAAAGTTGTTGAATCTGGCACTTCTCGGCAAATTTTCAGCACACCCCAGCATCCATATACTAAAGGTTTGATAGCTTGTCGCCCCACACTTGACCGCCGTCCCCAAAAATTACTCACCGTTTCTGACTACATGAGTGCAGAGGAGACAGCAACGGGACAAGTAATAATTCAGGCGAAGGAACCTGCACAACCCATAGAAGTCACCACCGAAGAGATTGCTACAAGATTGGCAAACTTGGATGAAAAGGAACCTCTGCTGCAAATTCGTAATTTGAAAGTTGGTTTTCCAGTGCGTGGGGTGTTTGGTGGGACAAAACGCTACAATATGGCCGTTAATGGCGTTTCTTTTAATGTCAAACCAGGGGAAACACTAGGTTTGGTGGGAGAATCTGGTTGCGGTAAAACCACCCTTGGCAGAACCTTGCTGCGATTAATTGAGCCGATGAGTGGTCAGATTATCTTTGAGAAACAAGATATTACTAGCCTCAAAGGAGAACCGTTGCAAAAACTGCGGCGAGAAATGCAAATAGTCTTCCAAAATCCTTTCAGTTCCCTCGATCCCCGAATGAAGGTTGGGGATGCGGTGATGGAACCGTTGTTAATTCACGCTGTTGGTAAGACAAAGCAACAACGACGACAGCGAGTAATCGAACTTTTAGAACGGGTGGGGTTGAGTGCAGATGCCATTAACCGCTATCCGCATCAGTTTTCTGGCGGTCAACGCCAACGGATTTGCATAGCCCGTTCTTTGGCGTTAAATCCTAAGTTTATCATCTGCGATGAATCAGTTTCAGCGCTGGACGTTTCAGTACAGGCGCAGGTATTAAATCTCCTCAAAGAATTACAGTCAGACTTTCAGCTTACTTATATTTTTATTTCTCACGATTTAAGTGTAGTGAAATTTATGAGCGATCGCATTTTAGTCATGAATCGCGGTCAAATTGTTGAAGAAGGGACAGCCGAAAGCATCTACCTGGAACCCAAAGAGGAATACACGCAAAAATTAATTGCTGCAATTCCTACTGGTAGTGCTGAACGGGTACGAAGTCGTCATCTACGAGCTTTGTAGTTAAAATTGTAGGGGCAATTCATGAATTGCCCCTACATGAACACGGGCTTCTCATTTTCTTTTCAACAGATATTTGTGCAAACAAACTTAATTACATCTGCAAGTCCTGACTGAGTTTTCAAATTAGTAAAAATAAAAGGTTTATCGCCGCGCATTTTTTTTGCATCTCGTTCCATCACGCTTAAATCTGCACCAACATAAGGTGCTAAATCTGTTTTGTTAATCACCAACAAATCAGACTTGGTAATACCGGGCCCACCTTTGCGGGGAATTTTATCACCAGCAGCAACATCGATGACGTAAATTGTTAAATCCACCAATTCTGGACTAAAGGTAGCAGCCAAATTATCGCCACCACTTTCCAAAAACACTAAATCCAAATCGAGAAAACGTTCCTCTAACTGTTCAATTGCCGCCAAATTCATCGAAGCATCTTCGCGGATAGCAGTGTGAGGACAACCACCAGTTTCTACACCCAAAATGCGATCGCTTGCCAATGCCTGAGAACGCACTAAAAACTGAGCATCCTCCTGAGTATAAATATCATTAGTCACCACCGCAATCTGATACTGCTCGCGCAACCCCTTACACAAAGCATCCACCAAAGCCGTCTTCCCCGAACCCACCGGGCCAGCAACCCCCACTCGAAATGCATTCATTTTTATTTGTCCTTTGTAATAATTACGAATTACGTTAGCGTAGCGGTAGCGAGTCCGCGAGCGTCATTACGAATTACGAATTACGAATTACGAATTACGAATTACGAATTATTTTGACTAACTCCTAAACAACCTTGTATACTGTGTTTCATGCTGCATACTCGCTAATGACAAACCCCAGCTACAACAGGCGAGTTCATCATCTTCCAACGCGAGAATTTCTAATGCCGCAGCGCTAAATAATGGTTGTAAATCTAGCAATAACTGCTGTCCTGCGGTTTGTCCGAGGGGTATAAGTTTCACGCCAGCAGTAATCAAATTACTTGCCCAACTATGCAGATATCCGAGTAATGCGGCTTTGATGCTGATTTGCCAATGGGCAACGGCAATACCAAAAGCGATCGCATAATTGCAAGGATTACCGATAGCATTGGCAATAGGTATAATCTGCGGTTCTAGTTTACCAAGTAATTGGATGAGCGATCGCCCCATCTGCCAACTAGAGGCGCGTAATTCTTCTGTTTCCCTAGCTGCGGATAACCAAAGATTCCAACGGCATAGCGACTTTAGATCGTTCATTTTTGCAGATTGCTGCGATCGTACCATCACCGCCGCTTCTAAGCGAATTGCCCCGTAGAGCAACTCTGCTTTTAACCAATTTTTGAGATGTATAGCATTGGTGATAATACCATTTTCTACCAGCATTTCCAAACCTTCAGAATAGCTATATGCTCCCACAGGCAAAGTAGGGCTAGCCAGCTGTAAAATACTCAAAAGATGGCTATCAGTGAGCATGATGGTGTTGTCCATAAGCTCCTAATTCTGGCTGAAACGGTAAAATTTCCTCTTTAACTTCTAACCCCAGTTGTTCCAACATCGGGCGTAAAACCGAATCTGAGGACAAGCGTAAATAAGTTGGAGTAATTTCTACAGGTACATGGCGATTTCCCAAATGGTATGCTGCACGTAGTAATAGAAGTGGTGTTTGGGCAAAGGCAGTCAGCACTAGTTCTGGTTTGGCAGTAATTCTGATTAAACTGCTATGGGTTTCTTCTAGTAGAATATCGCCATCGTGTAAAACAGTTCCTCTGGGTAAATGTAAAAACACAACTTTACCATCTTCCGTTTCAAAGCGATGACGGCTGCGGGTACGTTCTTCTGCTGTTAGCGCCAGAGTAAATGTGACTGCGACATCTTGATTAGGTGGTTTAAGTTGGGTAAATGTCAGCATACAGAGTTTCGCCTGAACTTCCGCTTTTCATTATGGTTCTAATTTAAACCCCATAGCTGTCTTGCCTGAAGAAAAGATAAAATTAAATAAATAAAAGCAACAAGCCAAACGGGGACAATCATGAACCAAGTCATTGAGGGAGTACGCTGGACAGTTCACGATTTAGAGGTTTTACCCGAAAATGAGTGGACGCGCTATGAGTATCTTATAGATGTAAGCCGTCTTGGTATCAGAATCTAAATCTACCCAATACGTTAGTATCTCTTGCAATATATAGAAGACATCATAAGCCCTTTGAGCGTCACTCAGAGCTTATTTATAGTTTGGTAGTAACCTCCGTCCCAATTGGAGGCGCAACTTCTGCCAGACTGACTGCTTTTAGTGGTAGTTTAGATGAAACAATTAAAATCTGGGATTTACAAACTGGTAAATACGATCAAACTTGGAGAGATCCTCGTCCGGATGAAGGGATGAAACTGGAAAACATTCAAGGGTTAACAGAAGCTCAATTAGCAACTTTGCAAGCTTTAGGTGCTAGCTAATAGGTAATGTAAACCAGAAAGTTGCCCCTGCATCTAATGCACTATTCACGCCAATTTCGCCACCGTGAGCATTGATGATTTGCTTACATAAATATAAGCCCAATCCCAAACTTACAGAATTACGGATATTTGCACCCCGAAAGTAAAGGTCAAAAAGCCGATCGCTTTGTTCTTGACTAATGCCCACCCCATTATCACTAACAGTACAATAAATCATCTCATATTCACAAGTAGCATTAATTGTCAAGAGCAAACCAGGGGCATTATGTTTGAGAGCATTGACAATTAAGTTAGAAAAAACTCGCCATAGTTGCGTGGGATCTGCATACACTAATGGCAAATCTGCGGACACCAGGTTTGTCAGCTGGGCTTGATTTTGCTCTAGCAATGGCTCTAAATCTGCGATCGCAGCTTCCACAACTGTCAGTAATTGTACAGGCTGACGTTGTAAAACCACACCTTGAATTTCACCCAGATGAGCTTCCATCAACGAATTAATTAAATTCAGTTGGCGATCGCTACTTTGAATCATCCGCTCTAAAATTGAGCGAGAAATTGAAATATTTTCCTCTGGACGTGCAAGCAAGTTTCTCAGAACCATTAAAGTACCTAGTACCGGGTTGCGTAAGTCGTGAGAAACTGCATGGAAAAATACTCGTAGTTCTGCTTCAGTTTGTTTCCGCTGGGTAATATCTTCAATTAAACCTTCGTAGTAAAGCAGTTTCAGATGTTCGTCGCGTACTGCATAGGCTTTTTCCGAAATCCAGATAATACTTCCGTCTTGGCGATAAATTTGGGATTCAAACTCGGAAACGCTGCCATACTTTTCCATCAGGCGTACAAATTCGGCGCGGCGGTTCGGATCGACGTACAATTGCTCAATATCAGTGGAATTTGCTGTCACTTCCTCTGCCAAGGAGTAGCCATAAATGCGTGCCAAAGCCGGATTTGCTGTAATATAACGTCCATTGGGACTACTTTGAAAAATACCTTCAACAGCGTTTTCAAAAATGGTGCGATATTTCCTTTCTGCAAGCTTGAGTTTTTGATATGCAGATTCCAGTTCTTGACGGGCGTAAAATTCAGAACGTTGCAGGCGATCGTATAGATAAACACCAATGTCACATATAGCACAAAACCAAAAAATGTATAAAAGGAATGTCACACTATATATTTCTGGGTGTTCAGGGACTGGTGTCTTTAATCCAAGTACAGTGTTTACACCGAAATAGTAAACTAGCACACCCACTTGAGACAGCAAGTGAACAATCCAGCAGACTGGCATTAATACAGCTTGGCTCAAGAATAGGAGCGACCAACCAACAGGATCGGGTAGTGCGAAACCTCTGAGGGTGGCAAATAACTGCGATGCTAGACTAATCGCCCAAGAAGACCCCAAAAATAATAAATCTGGACGATTCCGACCTAATTTAGTTTTATGTAAAGCAAAGCATATTAGTATACTTAGGAGCATTGCAATATTGATTACAAGGCGTTGAGTTCTAAGTACTTCTGGCAGACTTTCCAACTCTTTTAAAGGGAAAAAAAAGCCGTAAATGTCTCGCACAGTAAAAGACAATAAACAAATCAGTGCTAGCCATAACCATAAACGCAATCTCTGCCACAGAAAACGGTTACGCCAAGCTCTGTAAAGAGTAGTGGTTTCATCTCTCGTTGGTGCAGAAAAGGTTTGTTTCAACCACCTTTGTACTGTTGTAAATTGAGTCGCCATTAGCATCCGAGCAACTTTGCCCATACCTTGAGGGTGTTTCCCTTACTCAACATTGCTATAAATAACACCCTCTCATTTTTTGGTGATTTATGGGCGATTTGTTGTGGATGAAGTTGCTAAAGGTAATGTAAACCAGAAAGTTAACCCGCGCTTGCGGTTACTAATAACACCGATTTCGCCGCCATGTGACTGAATAAATTTGCGACAAAGATACATTTTTAAGCCAATGCTTGTAGAACAACAGTCTTGAGGATCGCGGACATGGAGATCGAAAAGGCGATCGCACTCTAGTTTACTCATTACCACACCGTCATCTTGAATCTGAGTGCGAAGCATTCCGCCCTCAATGGTGGCACTCAGAATAAAATTTAATCCTGGTGGATTATTTTGCAAGCTATGTGTTAATAAATGTGCCAAAAATTTATCTAACCGACTTGCATCTACCATCACTAACGGTAAATCGGCGGGAAGCAAGTTTTTTAGAGTCGCTTGATTTTGTGTCAGCATGGGTTGCAACTGGGCGAAAATTGTTCCCAGTAGGATGCTAAAGTCCACAGGTTCGGGTTTGAGATCCATACCCGGCTTTTCACCAGAATTAATTTCTAGCAATGAGTTAATCATTGCCAGTTGGCGATCGTTGCCTTGAATCATCCGCTCGATTATTGAGCGAGATACTGGGATTGGGGATTGGGGATTGAGGATTGGG